>NZ_LFJB01000086.1:0-178447 GCF_006658625.1 Bradyrhizobium sp. UNPF46 | reverse complement strand
AGAAGGTCAAACGAGCAGGCTGGGAAGATGAATTCCTTCTCAGCCTTATCGGTCACATGCGATAGCCCTGCCTGGAGGGGGAGGGTGAAGCGCCACGCGCCTACGTCCCCTTCGCCATCCTCTCCAGCTTCCGCTGCAGCGGCGCCCAATACGTTCCCGGGCGGAAGCGCTGCAAGAGGTCCATGAAGCGGGCGTCGTTGCCGATCAGGATGCGCGGCTCGTTCTTTTCGATACCCTTGATGATGCGCAGCGCGGCGTCTTTCGGCGTGGTCTTCGCCGCGTTCTCGAACCGCTCGATCGACTGCGCGCGGCGGGCATTGTCGGTGACGCCGACGCCGGTGCGGGAGTTGCGCGCGATCGCGGTGGCGACGCCGCCGGGATGCACGACCGACAGTTTCACCGGGCTGCCTGCCACGCTGAGCTCATGCCGCACGCTCTCGGAAAAGCCGCGCACGGCGAATTTCGCCGCCGCATAGGCCGACTGTCCCGGCGGCGCGATGATGCCGAAGATCGAGGAGAGGTTGACGATATGCGCCTCTGCCCGCGTCTTCAGATGCGGCAGGAAGGCGCGCGTGCCGTGCACCACGCCCCAGAAATTGATGTCGAACAGCCAGTCCATCTGCGCCTGGTCGATCTCCTCGAACGAGCCCATCAGCGCCACGCCGGCATTGTTGACGACGATGCCGAGCGCGGGATGCGCGGAGATTGCTTCGCTCGCGAACCGCGCGATGTCGGCGGCCTCGCCGACGTCGACGCGGTGGACGCTGACCTTGCGCGTCGCGCCGATCTCCGCAGCCAGCGTCTTCAGCCCGGCCTCGTCGCGATCGGCGAGCGCAAGATCGCAGCCGCGCTGCGCAAGCTCGATGGCCAGCGCGCGGCCGATGCCGCTGGCCGCTCCCGTGATGGCGGCGGCGCCGCGAATCGCAGTCATGATGTCCCCCGTCAAGCCCCTGATGCCGGAACTATGCTTTACATTTTTTCAGAATGGAACCGAACCGCAGGCCAATTGGCTCCTTAACATACGTTAGGCGAGCAAGCCTTGGGAGCGCTCATGGGACAAGCACAACCATTTCGTGCCACCGCGCTGATCGTCGAGGACGACGTCATGCAACGGGAGATGCTCAGTCTCCTGCTGGAGGAGAGCGGCTACCAGGTCATCCAGTGCGAAAGCGCCGAGGCCGCCGAACGCGTCCTCGACAAGGACGCCGGCGCGCTCTGCTTGCTGCTGACCGACGTCCAGCTCGCCGGCCGCATGACCGGGGTCGAGCTCGCGCATGTCGCCAAGCACCGCAATCCCGGGCTCGACGTCGTCGTCACCTCCGGCCGCCCGTTGCGGCAGCCCTTGCCCGACGGTGCGAAATTCTGGGCCAAGCCCTGGGCGCCGCTCGACGTGCTGCGCGAAGCCGAGATCGCGCAGCTGTCGTGAGACGAAGGCTTCACTTGTTTCCCAGCAGGTCCAAATCAAACCCGTCATCCTGAGGTGCGCGCGCGGCGGCGCGATAGCGCCGTCGCGCAAGCCTCGAAGGATGCACGGCCCCGATGCAGCCGGGCCGTCGCCCTTCGAGGCTCGCCGAAGAGGCGAGCACCTCAGGGTGACGGGTTGACTGCCGTTAGGTGCCAATGGGCCGACCCTGGCTTCCCCGCCGCGATGCCGGGTGATAGCGTCTGCCCATGTCCTGGTCCTTCCTGCTTACCTCGCTCATCGTCGTCGCCTCGCCCGGCACCGGTGTGCTGTACACGCTGGCCGCGGCGCTGACGCGCGGCTCGCGCGCAAGCGTCGCCGCCGCCTTCGGCTGCACGCTCGGGATCGTGCCGCACATGGTTGCGGCGATGCTGGGGCTCGCCGCCGTGCTGCACACCAGCGCGCTCGCCTTCGCCGCGCTGAAATGGGGCGGCGTCGCCTATCTGCTCTACATGTCCTGGCAGGCGCTGCGCGAGAGCGGCGCGCTTTCGGTCGAGGGCAACATAAGCGAGCGTTCGAGCGGCCGCGTCATCGTCACCGGCTTTCTGATCAACATCCTCAATCCAAAGCTGTCGATCTTCTTCCTCGCCTTCCTGCCGCAGTTCATCGCCGCGGACGAGCACCATGTGCTGGCGCGCATGCTGGAATTGAGCGGCGCCTTCATGGCGATGACCTTTGCGGTGTTCGTCGTCTACGGCCTCTGCGCCGCCTCGGTGCGCGAGCGCGTCATCTCCCGCCCGCGCGTCATGGCCTGGCTGCGCCGCAGTTTTGCCGCGGGCTTCGCCGCGCTCGGCGCCAAGCTGGCCTTGGCGGAGCGGTAACTTCTTCTTTCCTCTCGAAGGTCGTCAAGCCCCGGCCATGACGAGACGGCAGCGTCCGCGTCTCCAACATCCAGCCAATAAAAAAGCGGGCTTCGCGCCCGCCACATCTCGACCCGACGCCCGGGCGGAGCGAGGCTCCACCCGGGCAAAGAACAAGCCTCGTTACTTCTTCTTCGCCTTCTTGGCCTTCTTCGCCTTCTTCTTCGCCGCCTTCTTCGCTTTCTTAGCCATAGGATCCTCTTAAGGGTTAATGGTGGAACGCGACACGAGGGATGCTCGGCGGAGGGCCAGCCTCGCAACATCCTCGATGATGAACTCAGCAGATTCGCAGGCGACTGCCCCGCGCAGTCACATCGCTGTCATCATGTTATCCACAGCTCAGATGCGTCTTCGGGTGATTTTGGTGCGCGAATCCGCATCGCCGCGCCGGCGATGCCCTGCGTGTGACAGACTTAACGATCCGCCAACGACCCCGCGCCGTTCATGAATCCAAAACCAAAGGCGGAACTTTCGAGGCTCGCAGTGAGACTCCATTAAGCGCGTCGCGCGCATGATCGCCCGCAAGAACACGGGGGCGGTATGTACGGACGTTTGCCAAACGAAGAGGGCGGGACCATGCGCGTCCCGCAGTCGCCATGCTGAGCGTGCCGACACTCTGGACCGTCATCGTCATCAACTTCCTGGCGCTGGGCCTGGTGTGGGCCTATGTGGCGCACGCCTATCCCAAGTTCGAGGCGGCGCGGTACTGGACGGCGGCGGCGGTGCTGGCCGCGGCAGGCGCGGCGATCTCGATGCTGCGCGACGTGATGGACCCGCGCTTTCCCCTGATCGGCGGCGGCGGCCTGATGATCTTTTCGTCCTGGCTCGCCTGCATGGGCGTGGCGCGGTTCTATCACCGGCCAGTGTCCTGGCCGGCGGCGATCGCCAATTCGGTGCTTTGCAGCGCCGGCCTTGCCTACTTCCTGGCCGTCTCCGACAACATTGCGATGCGGGTCGTGATCTACTCGCTGGCTCAGTCGACGCCGATCGTGCTGACGCTGCCGCTGCTGCTCGGCCAGCAGAACGGGCGGGAGAACCCCGGCGCACGGCTCGCTGCGATCGTGGGATTTCTGCTCCTGTCCATTCACGCCGTCCGCTCCGGCGCGGCGCTGCTCGGCTATGGCGGCGCCATCACGGCGATCAATTTCAACGGCTTGCAGTCGCTGATGATCCTGCTCCTGGTGTTCCTGGCCATGGGCTGGAATTTCGCCTGCCTGCTGATGGCGATCGAGCGGCTGCGCAACGAGGTTGCCGACCTCGCGCTGCTCGACGATCTCACCGGCGTCGCCAACCGGCGCCACCTGCTGCAGCGCCTCACCGAGGAATGCGCGCGCTCCGAGCGCAGCGGCACGCCGTTCTCGCTGCTGGTGATCGACCTCGACGGCTTCAAGGCCATCAACGACACCCACGGCCATGCCGCGGGCGACGCCTGCCTGAAGCACTTCACCCTGATGGCGCAGACGCGGCTGCGGCCCGGCGACATGCTCGCCCGTACCGGCGGCGACGAGTTCTGCGTCGTGCTGCCGTCCTCGTCCTTGCGCGAGGGCGCCGCGATCGCCCGCCGCGTGCTCGAGGTCTGCCGCCAGGATGCCGAGGCCTGCACCAGCAACGACATCCCGATCGCGATCTCGATCGGCGTCGCGCAGTGGGATCGCGGCATCGGCGCATTCCCGGACCGCCTGATGGCCAATGCCGACCACGCCCTCTATGCCGCCAAGAAGAACGGCAAGAACGACTTTGCCGTCTACGATCCGGTGCCGCCGCTGTCGCCCGAGCCGATCGGCAGCGGCGAGACCGCGCGCACATTTGCGTAGGCCCGTGCTACATCAGGGTCCGTGACTGGACCCCGCATGATGATTGCCCGCCTGCTCGCAGCCGCCCTGGCCGCGCTCTTTCTGATCGCCCCTGCCATCGCTGAGGATGCCGAGCTGGCAAAACTGGCGCGCGCCTCCGGCACGCCCGAGATTCCCGGCCTGAAAATCGTCTGGCTCGCGCCCTGGGGCGACGTTCGCGACGCAAGACCGTGGCGCAACATCATCGTGCACCAGACCGAGGGACCTGCCGGCTCGGCGCGCGGCGGCGCGCAGGCGCAGGCCAAGACCCCGACGCGGCGCGGCGTCACGGTCTGGGTCGAGACCAACGGCACGGTCTATTGGGCGGTCGCGGAAAACCTGGTGCCAACCCATGGCGACGGCGCCAACCGCAACGACAACAAATACATCGACAACAGCACGACCTATCGGCAGGTGGTGCGCGACAATTCGATCGGCGTCGAGTTCGCCGGCAATTACCCTGATGTGACGACGGGCCCGACCGCAGCGCAGGTTGCGGCATGGCAGATCCTGGTGAAGGTGCTGCGCGCGCGTTACGGCATCCCGCTCGATCACGTCTATGCGCACAACTGGATCGACTACAAGGACGCGCGCTATTGCGAAGGCTGCTGGCTCGCGACGCTGGCGAAGGTGTGGGGCGAGTAGGAACTGTCATTCCGGGGCGCGCGTAGCGCGAACCCGGAATCCACTCATCCACCAACTCTGTGGCCTGATGGATTCCGGGTTCGCGCCAGGAGGCGCGCCCCGGAATGACGACGGAGTTCACACCGGCTGCGACATCCAGCCGAACAGCCGCCGGATCAGACCCGGCCGCCCCGGCAATTCCGGCGGCTCGTCCACGGCCAGCACGCGTTTGAAGAAGTAATCCAGGAACACCATGTCGTTCGGCTCGGTGACGGTGAATTGCTCCTCGCCGAAGAACACGCTGTAACTGAAGAAGAACGGGCCCATGATCGGGATCGTCGCGGTCGAGGCGTAGTCCTTGGAGATCACGAACTCCGACGGCTCGAGCCCGTGCTCGCGCATCGCCCGCTCGACCAGCGGCAGCTTGCGCATGAACTGGGCGGAGAAGCCGCCGACGGTGGATTGCAGGATGATCGACACGGCAAGTGTCCGTTTGCTTGATGCTGGCCGCTCTCAATTTGGGTCGGTTGACCGGCGGGGCGGGTTCAAGATGCCTGGCATTGGCGTCCGCGAACATGCTGGACATCACACGCAAAAAAGCCGGCGTTGCCGCCGGCTTTTTCTCTCTTTCGATCCGCCAATCTCTCTTTGCGGCGAAGCCCCGCTTAATGCGCGGCTTCCAGCGCGGCCTGCTCGGCCCTTGCGATCGTGCCCTTGACCGCGGACTGCACCTTCTCGAAGGCGCGGACCTCGATCTGGCGGACGCGCTCGCGCGACACGCCGAACTCGGCGGCAAGGTCTTCCAGCGTCATCGGCTCATCGGCGAGGCGGCGCGCCTCGAAGATGCGGCGTTCGCGCGGGTTGAGCACGCCCATGGCGCCGTTCAGGGCGTCACGGCGGTGATCATACTCCTCGTGCTCCGCCATCATGGCTTCCTGGTTGGGCGTGTTGTCGACCAGCCAGTCCTGCCATTCGCCGGCTTCGCCGTCGTCGCGGATCGGCGCGTTGAGCGACGCGTCGCCGCCGAGGCGGCGGTTCATGTCGATCACGTCCTGGTCCGTGACGCCGAGGCGCTTGGCAATGATCTTCACCTGGTCGGGGCGGAGATCGCCTTCGTCCAGCGCGTTGATCTTGCTCTTCGCCTTGCGCAGGTTGAAGAACAGCTTCTTCTGGTTCGCGGTGGTGCCCATCTTCACGAGCGACCAGGAACGCAGGATGTACTCTTGAATCGACGCCTTGATCCACCACATGGCGTAGGTGGCGAGACGGAATCCCTTCTCGGGTTCGAAACGCTTCACCGCCTGCATCAGGCCGACATTGCCTTCCGAGACGACCTCGGAGATCGGCAAGCCGTAGCCGCGATAGCCCATGGCGATCTTGGCGACGAGCCGGAGATGGCTGGTGACGAGTTGGTGCGCCGCGTCGCGATCGTCATGCTCGCGCCAACGCTTGGCGAGCATGTATTCCTGCTGGGGTTCCAGCATCGGGAATTTGCGGATCTCGGCGAGGTAGCGAGATAGGCCGGATTCTCCATTGAGGACCGGCAAAGCAGCGGTACGGGCCATTGTGCGCCCTCCAAAGGTTCAGGCCCCCGATAGCGGCGGGCCAGGCAGACGACCGCTGTGTCAAAGCCGGTCGGGCTGCGATGTTCCGCGTCGGTCATTTCCAACGCAGGCGCAATATACCCCATCGGGGGTCGAAAAGGGAAGGATTGCTGACGTCACGTCCCCGTGTGGCAGCTATAACTTTTTGTAATGTAACGCTTTTCTTAAGACCCCTGCGTCATAGCGCCGCTTTGAGGGCACTCTGCAGGAGAAGCAAATCCTCCGGCAAAGGCGCCTCCCAGTGGAGTAATTCTCCGCTTCTCGGGTGCTCCAATACCAGAAGATAGGCATGCAGGGCCTGCCGTCCGAGCGCGGCGAGGGCGGCCTGCGACTCGGGGCCAAGCTGGTTGGCCTTGGTCTTGAAATGCGGGCCATAGACCGCATCGCCCATCAGGGGATGGCCGATATGGGCGAGGTGGACGCGGATCTGGTGGGTGCGCCCGGTCTCGAGCTCACAGGCGAGCAGCGTTGCGATCGGCTTGCCGTCGCGCCCCGTAAAGCTCTCCAGGATCTCCCAATGCGTCACCGCCTCGCGGCCGCCCTGGCGCACCGCCATCTTCTCGCGCGCATGCGGATGGCGGTCGATCGGGGCATCCACGGTGCCGCGATGCCGGCCGGGCACGCCCCAGGCAAAGGCCATGTAGCCGCGCCGCATCTCGCCGGTGCGGCCGTGATCGGCGAATTGGGCCGACAGCGAGGCGTGGGCCATGTCGTTCTTGGCGACCACCATCAGCCCGGTCGTGTCCTTGTCGAGCCGGTGCACGATGCCGGGCCGGCGCACGCCGCCGATGCCCGAGAGCGAGGCGCCGCAATGGGCGATCAGCGCGTTCACCAGCGTCCCCGTCTCGTGGCCGGCGGCGGGGTGGACGACGAGGCCCTTGGGCTTGTTGATGACGATGATGTCGTCGTCCTCGAACACGATGTCGAGGGCGATCTTCTCGCCTTTGGGCTCGGCGGGCGCCGCCTCCGGCACCTCGATTGTGATCGTATCGCCGGATGCGACGTGATAAGCGGGGTCGCGGACGGGGGTGGCCTTCAGGCTCACCGCGCCCGCCAGGATCAGGGTTTTGAGCCTTGATCGCGACAGGTCCGGCAGGCGCGCCGCCAGCACGCGGTCGAGCCGGGCCGAGCCCTCGTCGCCCTCGACCACGACCTCTAACCTCTGCGCTGAACCCGGGCTTTCCATGACGACGTCTGATACCGCTGTTCCCGAACCGACCCCCGAGCAGGCCGCGCTGTTCGCGCGGGTGCGGCGGATGATGCTGATCGCGGGGTTGACCACGGCGCTGGCTGTCTGCGCCGTGCTGATCGCGGTGGGCTACCGCCTTTTCAAGTCGGAGGGAAGGGCGGTCGAGCCCGCCGGCGACGTCACGGCCATCCTGCCCAAGGGCGCCAAAATCGTCTCCACCGGGATCGCCGGCGACCGCCTCGTGGTCACCCTGGACCTCGGCGGGGTCATCGAGATCCGCACCTTCGACGCCCGCACCTTGAAGCCGACCGGAAAGCTGAAATTCGCCAATGAGCCGTAAAAGCCCCATCGGGGTCCTTGCGGCGGACAAATTTCGAGGTTATTGGCTAGCCCACACGCTCCCTTCGTCTAGCGGTTAGGACGCGGCCCTCTCAAGGCTGAAACAGGGGTTCGATTCCCCTAGGGAGCGCCAGCAAACTCAGGCACTTAGGTAGCCATCAGCCACGTTCGTCGAATAATGGTTGAATAAGACGCTGGTGAACAGCGGCGAACGCTTGGGGAATCTGCTGCCCACATCATCAGACCTATCCTCGGCGCGACTCCTCACTGTCGCTGGCGCATTCGCGAAAAATTTCCTCGTCGCCCTTGGTGTCCGGAAATATTCAAACCGTCGCTGACGTGCGCTGTCGTACGCGAGCGCCCTCGGATGCTCGCATTGACGTTGCTCGTCGCACAATCAACTCTTGTCCTGTCGAGCGTTGTGCGAATAGGAGGGCCACGTGAGATACAATCGACGAGAGAAAACTGGCGGACAACAGTCACAAGTCAGTCTATCCGCTCCGAAAGTCGCAGAACCGAGCACGCCATTCGCCCAGCGGCTCACTTGCACGATTGACGATGCATGCGAAGCGACCGGCTTGGGACGCACGAAGCTTTACGAGTTGATAGGAGCTCGGCGTATCGTCACGACAACGATCGGACGGCGGCGACTAGTAGTGGTGCGCTCACTTGTGGCGCTCCTTGACACCAACATGTCGAACTAATGGACGTGCGACTTAAGGGAGCAACCCCACTTTGAACGCGCTTTTCCTCAGGCACTCATTTGATGAAACGACCGTACTCACTTAGCCGGTCGAGCCCGGGAGCCCAACACCGCATCATCCGCACGGCGCGCCTGTCAGAATTCGGCGGCATGGGTATATGCGCCGCGGATCTCATTCGCCGCCATGCGCAAGTCGACGTTCGATCGCATACGCTTGCACCTGCCGCTTTCGTTCGGGGACGTTGACGCGGTGGATCGCACACCATGAATGGTCAATTCGATCTGGTCGAATCTGAGACGCGCGGCGCTGCGTTAAGGGTGCTGTCAATGATTGGGCGATGCCAGGATCTCACCGACGGGAAGAGATATCTTGATCCGCCAGTGATTTTGGCGGGTATGCGCCATTCCCCGTCAGCCAGGCTGAACTCGGTCCATTCCGCCTGTCGCAACTCGACGAGGTCGCGCAATGTCCAGCGGAGCTAGTTCGGGGCATAACTCGTCGCGGCGTCCTCGTAGGACCGCTCAACGATCCATGGCGGCGGGAAACGGCGGGGATCGGCCATCCTGTATTTGAGAACAAAGCTAGAACAATAGGCAATGATGAAGTAAGGTGGTGCGATCAGAAGATGAGAATCAGAGGTTGCGCGGAACCCGGTGGAACCCCACATAGAGATCAAGGGGGTTAAAAGCGCACTAAATCTGGGGGGCCAGAATGGCCGATTATTGGGAAGTTGATTTTCTACAGGTAAATTCGTCCCGCAGCGGGGACGCGATTACCGCTCGGTATCAGGTCGGTTCGACCTTCTGGGTTCATGTCATCGACGGCGGCTACGCGGCCGACGCTGAGCGGATCGCACGGCATATCCGCCAGCGTTACGCCACAAACATCATCGACCACATGATCGTCACGCATCCCGATCAGGACCATGCCGAGGGGCTGGCTGGGCTTGCCGAGCTTTGCGAGGTGAGAAATCTCTGGATGCTGCGGCCTTGGCACTACGCCGACGAGCTGATGCCCTATTTCACGACCTACTCTTCCGTCGATCGGCTCATCTCGAAACTGCGCTCGTCATACCCGTACATCGACGCGCTTGAGAAGGTCGCAATCAAGAACAAAATCTCCATCTCCGAGCCGTTCCAAAACGCGAGCATCGGTATGTTCAAGGTGCTGGCGCCTTCGCCGCAGCGCTGGGCGCATCTGGTAATCGATTCCGACAAGACCCCGGAGAACGAAGATACCGGCATTCTGGGCAATCTCTTCGAGATAGCGAAGTCAGCCGTCCGCTTCATTAAGGCTGGCTGGGGCAGCGAAAAGTTCTCAGCGGAGGACACCAGCAACGAAAATGAAATGAGCGTCGTCCAGTATATGAATTTCAACGGCAGCAAGGTCGTGCTGACGGGCGATGCTGGCCGTGGCGGCATGATCGAAGCGGCGGTCTACGCGCCCCAAGCTGGACTGATTTTGCCCGGTGTAAGCCACTTCCAAGCGCCGCATCACGGCGGACGGCGGAACGTTAATTCGGAGATCCTCGATACCTGGCTCGGGCCAGTCGTGCCGAGTCTTCCTGCGCCTGGCACTGAACTGTTCACCGCTGTGATCAGCGCGTCAGCCGAAGATGCGGCACACCCGCGTAAGGCAGTGCGGCGCGGTCTGCTTCATCGTGGTGCAAAGCTCTTGACGACCGAAGAGCACAATATCTGGCTTCACAGCACAGGCGCTCCCGCGCGCCCCGATTATCACGCCCTGCCGAACAATCCCTATCCCGACGAGCAGGAGGATTAAGGCGTGTTCAAGTATCTCGACCCGTACACGCTGCGCGCTCGCCTGTCCCCCGCAATCATCGCAGCAGCCCCCGCATTCGCGGCAATCGCGCTGCTGCTGTCGTGGACGCAGTTCTCGCTGTCCAACACCATCGCGTCCGTGGGGCTAGTCGCGCTCCTGTTTGCCCTGGCCGATATCGCGCGGCGGCGCGGCAAGAAAATCCAACCTCAGGTCTATGCCGAGCTTGGCGGCATGCCCTCGACCACCATGCTCCGGCACAGCGACCCGACGTTCGACGCGGCATCCAAAGCCCGGTATGTCGCGTTCCTGGCCGGCAAGATCAATGAGGCTGCGCCGACCGAGGCGCAAGAGAAGGCCGATCCGGCGGCAGCGGACGCCTTCTACACCCGCTGCGGTGATTGGTTGCGCGAGAACACCCGCAACGCCAAAAAGTTCAACATCCTGTTCAACGAGAACGTGACCTACGGCTTCCGGCGCAACCTGCTCGGAATGAAATGGTCAGCGCTAGCTCTGAATCTGCTGGTGGTCATTGTTAGCGGGTGCGTGCTGTACCACGGCTCGGTCCCGTTTCAGAATATCCAGCATGTCGAGGAGCGCGTTATCGTCGTGTTCGTTGTCGCGGTGTTGCACGCGCTCTATATCGGGTTCGGCGTGAACCGCGCGGCGGTAGCAGAGGCAGCCAAGTCATATGCCCGGCAGCTCGTTCTCTCCAGCGAAACGTTGTTGGGGAAGGTGAAGCTTGCGCCTGCGGCAAAGCCGCCCAAGACGCCCAAGAAAGACAAGTAGGACGACATGACCGGCGATGAAATGAAACAGCGCAATATTGAAATGATGGGCGAGGCGCTCGGTATTCAATACACTGCACTGTTTCAGGAGTTCGCGTCGCTGAACCTCTACTGGAAGGAATTTCTGGAGCTGTTCGGCACGAACGACAAGCGCATTGCGCGCATGAATAAGTCAGCGCCGGGCTTCTTCCAGATGCTCCAAGAGCAACAATTCGAGACAAACATGTCTCATCTCGCACGCCTGACCGATTCCCCCAAGTCGGTCGGCAAGGAAAACCTGACCATACAGAATTTGTCCGAATTGGTTGCCGATCCGGGCCTGAAAATCGATCTGGAAAAATTCGTTGAGGATATCAAAGAGAAAACGAAGTTCTGCCGAGACTGGCGCAATCGTCGGTTCGCCCATCATGACCTGTTGCTTGCCACCAAGGACAGCAGGGCGAAACCCCTAGAACCGGCTACGAAGGAAAAGATCGTTGCCGCCATGCAAGCGATTTCGGACATGCTGAATGTGATGGAGCGGTTCTATTACCGAGGTGGTTGTGCCTTCGATGTTATCGCTGCGCACAACGGTGCAAACACGCTGCTTTACCTCTTGGGGTTTGGCGTCATGGGACGCGACGAGATGATCGAGCGGATCAACAAGGGTGATTTCTCGGGCGGTGACACGCCTGAGCACATTTAGCACATGCGACCCGACCTATTAGAAGCCCAGGCCTGTGTCGATTGGCCCATGAGCCAATTTGGCGACCTGAACAAGCGGCTCGAAGAGTGGTTGACGCGCGGTGTAACGATTGAGCTGAAAGAGCTTCCCCCGCCGGCTGAATCGAACCTCATCGTCGCTACCGAGAACGAATTGCTGCCTCTCCATTTTCAGGCGGAGGTTGGCGCATATATAAACTCGATCCGCAGCAGCCTCGATGTGCTGGCGATGGTGCTGGTGAAAAGGCACAATCTGCAAATCCGAGAGAGTCGCGTCTTCTTCCCGATCGTCAAAAGCAAAGAGGAATTTGAGCGAACCGGAAGCGATGCGCAGAAATTCCTCGAAGGTCTGCCCAAGCTAGAGCGGCAGTTAATGGAGCATCTGAAGCCGTACCAAGGCGGCAATGATGCCCTGTGGGCGTTGCATCATCTCGACATCGTTCGGAAACATCGTCGTCTCCTCAACGCGCGGCTCAGGCCAATCCATATGTCGATCCAAGGCACACTCGCCGAAGGCGACTTTACGCCGCTGGGCGGTGAAGGCTCGATCCAAGTCGGCGCTGAAACGGTGCTTGGAATGATAAAGAAGGGTGTGCCGCCGCTCGCAGTCCACACCCGGTTCTACGTTGGTATCGATGAGGAGGGCTTCGCTGCGAGGAAACCGGCTACCGCGGTGTTGGTGCAACTAATCAACGCAGCTACCTACGCCATCAAGCTGTTCGACGATTCATGACGAACAATATACATTTTGCGAAGCGTCACGCGCGCAAGTTTTCTACGCCGGGACGGGCGCAAGCTTCAACCATCCGAGCGGGCGGTAGCTATTGATGATGGCCTCCACACGCTCGATGTCCTCAGTGACATCTTCTGCCTCGTAAATCTTGAGGGGATAGCCTTGTCAGAGCAAGTAACTACTGAGGCGCCGCAGCTAGCGCCAGCGAAGCCCGCGGTCACGGCGTCGCAAGTGATCGCCTTTATCAAGGAATATTTTGTCCTTGTCTCGGCGGCGGCGCTACTGCTCGGTGTCACGCTATCGACGACGTTCCTGGCCGCGTACCTTTCGGTGTTCGATTGGCATCTGCTCTGGTTCGTCCAGTACACGGACATTATCACGTTCGGCCTGCTCGCTGTCGGCGTCATCACGGGGTCTCTGACATTCATTCAGGCGTCGGCGCAAACGGTGCTTGGCTTGTTCGGCATGAAGGGAAAGAGCCAGCGCGCGCATGCGGTCTTCCTATTCTTCTTCATCGCTGCCATCATCGCGTTTCAGGTATGGGGCGCGAGACTCAATGGCGACGGCTACTTCCATGTCCTGATGGGAGCGATGGTCCTGGGCCTTGGCATCGTTATCATCATGCAGGTCATGGGTTATGTGATGGCGGCAACGTTTCCGAACACGACACAGGCATTTTGGCTGATCCTGTCGTTGGGGTTCGCGACCGTTAGCCTGGGCCAATGGCTCGGCTACTCGGTGCAAGAATCAGCGAAAGGACAAGAGATCACGCTGAAGGACAAGACTCTTAGCGATGTGAAAGTGGTGCTTGTTATGTCGCGGCACACGATATTGTTGAAAGACGGTATGCTCTATGTCGTGCCAACGGCGGATATCACGAGCTTCAAGGGTGGCGACCAATTCACGCCGTCGAAACCGGCCGCGAAGTAAGGCACAGTTCCGTACTGTTCCTCCAGCCCGCAAGAAGCAGGCCATGTGAGGTGGAATTAGAAGAGGCTTGCTTAAGCAAGTGTTCTTCTTTCGCGACGAGCGTCCCCAAAGACAATCCTTGTCCATCGGCACGAGGCCATTGCTTGCCGCTGTCGCTCGCCCATGTCGTAACCCGCCATGTCATCGAGCTGCTCGCGCAGCTTGTCCACTCCGGCAGCGTCGCCGTCGGCGGCAAGGATCGGTAGATCGGCCCATACGCTTGCGAGGGTTTTCCGGCAAGATCCGTGTGACGTGCATTCTCAAGAGTCTCTATTCCGACCTTGCGAACTGGGCGAACGCCTAGCGCCTCGGTGTCCTCCACAAGAGTCCCGTTCAGGGGCTCTTTGGCTTCCCATACTGGTGATCGACGATAGGGCGGCAAATTGCTTCTACCTGTGTCCGAAACCCGTCCGCGAGATCCCCGATCTTGTCCTTATCCTTGCTCTCCGTCGGTCCGCGATAGACTATTTCTTTTATCTCTCGCAATTGGTCCCTCGAAAACGCATCATCGTCGTCGTATTCAATGCGACCCATCTCGAACAGTTGCCCGGCCGCGGCCTCAAGCTGAGTACGAGCGCTGTATAAGCGCGAGAATATTTGTTCCGTTTCGGCCCCGAATACCGCCATGAAACGAGGCTCAATCTTTGTAACGCGGTCGAAGAACTCGGCGCTGTTCTGTATTCGCTTCAGCACCGCATACGGGCTTCGTTGAGCTTCTCTGAGCTGAATCTTGATGCCGCCGGGGACGGCATAGCTTTCGTCGCTTCCGTCTTCGTGTTCGTCACTGGTGAATGCCCGAGCTCGGATCGACTGGAAAACAAACTTCGATTCGTACGCGAGCGTTAGGGCGTCAAGGGCGACTTCGATGCGGCGCTCTTCAATCTTCTCGCGCTTGAATTTGGCGAAGGACTTAAGTCCGAGGACAGCCACAGTGCCGGTGACCGCAATGCCAATCAGAGTTACAACGGGCGCGGTAAAATCCTTGAAGAACTCATACAGGTAGGTATGTTGCACGCCACTTCCTTACTTGCCGTAAACGCCACGGTAGAGGCGCTCCAATTCAGAATTCAAGATTTCAATATTTCTGCAAACGTCGTTCGCTCTTTCCCTAGAGTCTTGTGTCGGCCCGAATTCGATTATTTCTTCGATCCTCGAACGAATCATGCTCTTGCCATATTGATAATCGGTCAGGATCGAATCGAGTTGGCGCGAAACCTTCGAGCCCGCGAGCTTGCCTCGAAGCATCGCAAGGTCCACCAGCGTTTGGTTCACCTTTTCCTGCGAGGATCGGAATTTCTTTTTCAGCTCGACGAATGTCTTTTTTTCTTTGTCGCCTTTCGCAATGTTTTTGAGCAGGCCTAACATGCCATCGCCCCAGAACATGAGCTGACCGGCTTGCGCTGCGGCCTTCCGCTCGTTTCGCTGTGCCCACGCGTCAACGAACGGACGCAATAGAGCGATCACCGCCGATTCTGACTCTGCCATGACATACCCCGGCCCCGACTTTCCCCTGGAATCTCAAATTCCGGGGAGATGGAACCATATGAACCACACAACTTACAAGCTTTACGGCAAGTCTTGGTAGCAGTCCTCATTCCTGTTCTCTGGCAACGACACCGATCCAATGGCAGGGAGACAGTCGGTCCTTTCCCTGCTTTCGCATCAATGCCCTTACGAGAGCCTGATTTGCGTTTTCGTTTTGCAGCGGTCGTATTTTACGTCGTTTAATCCAAACCGACGTTTGCTGTGTGGAGTGAAAGAACCGAGATTGGCTGGTGGGGGAAGCAAACACACCAAAGGCGCGTCCGTTTCCTTCAGCAAATGAGGCTCAAGATATAAAGTACCCAAGCGTCCTTTATCCTCGCGCCTCTCGGCCTACGATCCTTCCCAGTGCTCATTGATGATATTTCGCCGAGCTAGAGCCTCGGACTCAAGTTGCGCCAGGAAACCGGTGCAAACGCCACACGCTTGCTCGGCGAGATCCTTATCACCGAGCGTTTTCGCATATTCCGCCGGCTTCGGTTCGAGTGCTTCGATGTAGACCTTTCGCAGATAGGCCATCTTCTCGTCGATTTCTTCCGAGTCGAGATTGTGGGCCAGCTTGTTGCGGAGCTGGTTTATTGCCCAGAAGACCGGCCACATCTCATCGTTGACCCGGCTAGCCGCCAGAGAGACCGCGAAGTTGCCTTTCACATGAAAATTCGTTCGGTCTAGCTTCACCTGCTCAGGATTGAAAAGCGCTTCCTCAAGAAACTCATTTAGCGCTTCTTCCATGATAAGGTGGCCCTCAAGGACAGCGAGCCTCAGACCGACCAATTTCTTGCGGCGCTCCTGAGCGGCTGCGACCCGCTCTTTTATTTCCTCTTCGTTGAGCTTCATCTTTCCCTCCCGGCGCGTTCTGGTTGATCATGCATTCATCGTGGCGGGTGGGGAGATCACGAAGGCGGCACGCAATTGGCTCGGCGGCAAACTGGACCAGACCAAACGCAGCCAGATTATTTTCATGGACCGCGAGGATATTTTGAATCTGTTCGTCGTGAATAACATTCCCTTGCCGGCGGCGGCACTTCCCGATCGGCCTCAATCCTCCATGGACGACGATATTCCCTTTTGACCCCGTGGCCTTGAGCAAATCCACATTTGCTCAAATATGGAACAGGGGCAGCGCGACGCAGATCAAACCGACGATAGCCTGCCCAGGCGTTTAGGTTCGTGAACGCAGGCGGGCATAGGTGGACTTAACCAGCTCATCGAGGGCGGTCGCCGCGTCTTTGTTGAGATTGGGATCGTCACGGATGATCGTGGAAATCTGGGCGAGCGGGCTCGCGCCACCGAATCCCATCTGAGGGACACCCATAAAGCGATCGGCTGATAGCCCCAGCCAATGCGTAAGGGCGGTCAAGCTGTCCACGTCAGGCCGTTTTCCCTGCGAAAGGCGTGTCAGGGTCGAAGCGCTGACCCCCGACTCCTCCGACACATCCTTCCAAGTCAAACCGCGGGCAATGCGTTCGGCGTCGAGCGCCGCGCTTAGCGCACCAACCTGGAACTGGGTTGTCTCATTTTTTTTTGATTTCACTCTTGCAATTCTCCGTCAAGGATGCAATATTCAATTTCACATTAGCAATTTAGTTTCACTATTGCAAGGAGGTTTTGATGAGCCAAGACAAGGAAGATAAAGAGAAAAAGCCTGATCCGGGCTCTGGACATGCCGGTGATGGAGACCATGGGGGTGGCGATTCCGGTCCCGGAGGTGATTACGGCGGCGGCGACCCGGGTCCCGGCGGCGATCATGGCGGCCACGGCGAGAAGATCACGGTCCTGGTGAACGAAAAGCCGGTGACCTTCGAAAAGGAGAAGCAGACGGGTCTTTCCATCAAGCAGGCGGCTATCGCGCAAGGCGTGCAAATCCAGATCGATTTCGTCCTGAGCATCGAGCGTGGCGGCGGCAAGACGGAGCTCATCGGTGATGGCGACTCCGTGAAGGTGCGTGACGGCGACCGTTTTCTCGCAATTCCGAACGACGATAACTCATGACCCAAATGCAGCCCCAGATCGAGAAGGCGATCGGCGAAATCCGATCGTCGTTTCCGGGCCTCAATGTAGAGGCGGAAGCGGATGGCGCGGGTGGCGCGCATGTCATCGTCCATGATGTGCCACTCGGTCCGCCTTATGCGCAACAGACAATCTGGGTCGGCTTTCAAATCACGTTTCAATATCCGTATGCGGATGTGTATCCGCATTTCACCTGTCCCAACCTTGCGCGCACTGATGGCAAGCCTTTGGGCGAGGGTATCGGTAATGGCGCCAATTTTCGCGGGAAGCCCGCGGTTCAACTCTCGCGCCGTTCCAACAAACTGAACCCCGCAACCGATACTGCGGCGCTTAAACTCCTGAAAGTGATGCAATGGCTCCGAACGCACCCGTAAGACCGTGGCGACTGACAATTCCCGAAGACATGTATGCAAAGCTCACACAGCATCTGTTTCCGGGCGACGGCGACGAGCACGGCGCGATCATCCTCGCGGGTCTTTGTGAATCCGACCGGGGATTGCGCCTCGTTGCGCGCGAGCTGCACCTTCCGGTCGATGGCGTGGATTACGTCCCCGGGAAATACGGCTATCGCATGTTGCGCGCCCAGTTCATTCAAAGCCGTATTCTACGAGCCCGCGATATGAAGCTTGCCTATCTGGCAATTCACAATCACGGCGGCACGACCTCGGTAGGGTTTTCGTCAGATGACTTCGCCTCGCATGAGCGGGGGTATCCTGCGCTTCTCGATATTTCGCGCGGCATGCCGGTGGGAGCGCTTGTCTTCGCGCGGCAGGCGGTCGCAGGCGATCTCTGGTTTGCGGGCAATAAGCGGGCCGAACTGGGCACGGCCGAAATTGTCGGAAACCGCCGGCAGCATATTTTCCCAACACTGCCGGGGAAACGTTCTGCCGATCCTGCGTATGACCGTCAGAGCAGACTCTTCGGTGATGCTGGGCAAGAAATTCTTTCCAAAGCCCGCGTCGGAATCATCGGGCTTGGCGGCGGGGGCTCGATCTTGGCGGAGCTGCTCGGACGGCTTGGGGTTGGGGAGTTCGTGCTGGCCGATCCCGACAAGGCCGAGTTCACGAATTTGCCGCGCTTGATCGCGGCAACTGAAAGGGACGTCTGGCCTTCCTGGCTCCCAGTCTTTCTTCGCGAGCGGTTTCGCCGGTTCAAGGTCGATATGGCCGCGCGCAATATCAAACGCGCTAACCGCCACGCGAAAGTCACGTCCCTCGCGCGCGATTTTCTGGATGCCGATGTCGCCGAGAAATTCAAGGATTGCGATTATCTGTTCCTCGCAGCCGATACGATGAGCGCCCGTCTGCTCTTCAACGCGATTGTCAATCAATATGGCATCGCAGGCGTGCAGGTCGGCGCTAAAATTCCCGTCGGGCCGCATGGCGAGGTTGGCGACGTGTTTTGTGTGTCTCGTACGGTCAGGCCCGGTCATGGGTGCCTGTGGTGCAATGGCCTGATTAATCCCTCACGTCTTCAAGACGAGGCCGTGCCGGCGAGTGCAAAGAAAGGTTACGCTTATGTCGATGACGCCGGGGTTTCTGCCCCAAGCGTTATCACAATGAACGCGGTTGCGTGTGCGCACGCTGCCGATGACTTTCTCTTTCACATGACCGGCCTCAAGAACGAAAATGCCGAAGCTGGATGGTTTCGGTGGAATGCTCGGAAAGGATTGGCGAGCTATGATAGCCCGCGGAAAGACCTCGAGTGTATGGAATGTTCCGGCGCAGAGCATAGCCGGCTGGGTCGCGGCGATAATTTCCCACTTCCCACGAGGCCCAGGAGTTAAGGGCCTTTTTTTTCCCGGCAGTGGTACAGAGTATCATCTTTGATGACCGTGACGATTTCCTTGTCCTTATCGACATCGCGGCGTATGAGCACTCCCGGCAGATGCAAGGCGAGAAGGCCTGCCTCATCTTTGCCGGTCGAGGTCGCGTCGAGGATGCTGTGGCCGTACATGCGCCGCATGCCAGGTGACGCTTGATTATAAGAATCAACCGTCGATATCTCGGTGATCCATGTGAAATGCGGCAAGTGCATTCTTGCGAGTACGTCCTTAAGATCGTCGCAGGCGGTGCCTTGAGTGATGTGCTTGCGATACCCAGATGCTGACGTGAGATAGGTGCGCAGCACGATTTTTTTGTTTTTGTGGGCTTCGATCAATTCATCGAGCAATCGGTCATTAATTGATGCGCCTTGATCAGCAAGCTTTGCCCGGATCGAGGCCATGTTGGCGATGGCGAACTCCAGTCGCCCGACGGCAGTGCGTTCAGCCGCGCGTGCGGTGGCGAACACGCGCATAGGCATCAAGGCTACCCCGAACACAGCATGTTGCTCGACGTTGAGGTCGATCGGATTCGTGGTGCTGAAGCGATGTCGGACAAGCTGATTGTTATCGAAGTTGTGAGCTTTCGCCGATTGATCGGTCCGCGGCAACAGCATATAGGGTCCTGCCTGATCATCATGAACAATGTAGGCTGGCACATATTCTGCCAATTGATTGGTTGGCGTGCTCTTTGATGCGAATACACGGCCGACGACGGTTACGGCGTGTCCAAGTGAGCGATCGACGCGTAATCCCAAGATGACAGGTAGTCCCGATTCTACATACGGAAGGATGTCAGCAGCGATATCTTTGCCTGCACCGTCGATGTACAGCGGTTGAAAGCCCATTTCATGAATGGCGTGGATCATATGATCGGGCGTGAGAAATTCCGAGCCTGCCGGAAGAGATGTTGCCTGATAGGCAGTCGTCGGAGCAGCCATTCTTGTGATGTCGGCGACCGAGAGCCAATTGTATTTGTGGCGCTGATGCATGTGGCGTGCGCCAATCCAGATGGCCACTTGGGCGCAAGCGCCGACACGCGAATCTTGTTGCATAAAGGAAGCGGACGAAACATCGAGCTCCGCGCCAAGCAAATTGGCGCGGACGTCGGCCCGGCACGTGACGACGGATTCCAGGCTAGCGCCAGTTGGTCCGGCTTGGAGAAGGGCAGTGCGTCCGATCGGAGCGCTCGGCAGTGGCCGCACCACGCAAAAGCCAAGGTAGCTACGCTTCGACGTTCTTTGAAGCGCGGCTACCCGTTCACTCCACGAGGGAAGAGCAAGAATATTGCCCACATCTTCCTGGAAGAAATGGACACGCTCGCAATGACGGTCGTAGGTGCGGAAAGTCTGGGCGTAAAACCGGCGGTAGTCGGCCGAGTAGTCACGATCGATGTAACGCGATTCGACAAGATACGATTTGGCGCCGACGGTGATGAGATGGCGGATAATGCTCTGAACGGGTCGTTGGTGAGCTCCGCCTAGAACACCCGCGAGCGTTGCCCAGTCTGCGCTAGTCTCCAGTTTGCCTACGGCGTAATCCAAGTTCATCGGCGATCGTTCTCTTACGAGCGAAATTCATTGGTCTTCCAAAATCGGAGGAAAGAATCAGAGCGCTATCTTAGCGCAAATTTCTTGACGTCCTGCGCTGCCTTGATCGCGTTTTCTTGAATTTGTTCGATATCGCGGATCGTCTGCTCGTCGCTCTTGAGCGTGAAGCCGATAGATTCGGCGCTCAACTCAATGCGTTGAGAAGTAGGCGGGATGGTGGTTGGCGCTGCGGGCGTTTTTTCGGTCACAATCGTGGCGGTTGCTAGAGGTTGTCTGAAAAGGACATGCGGGCCACACGCTTCAGGCAGGCGCCTGGGGATCAGCACGAAATCCACCGAATCATTTAGGGCCGGACAGGCTGCTTCGTCAATCGAAGACCTGGGACGTCCGCTCCCTGAAGGCCTGCAAACAGTGAATTTCACCTTTCGTTCTGTATGCCGCACTAACCAGGTCGTTCCTGTGAGTTAAGGTATTGTTTTAAAAGAGAAATTAAAGAGATTTGGTAAATCTCGATGTTGATATGCACACGTCATTTCGTCTTCAAAAGAAATCGACGCGA
Organism: Bradyrhizobium sp. UNPF46; assembly: GCF_006658625.1. NCBI lineage: Bacteria > Pseudomonadati > Pseudomonadota > Alphaproteobacteria > Hyphomicrobiales > Nitrobacteraceae > Bradyrhizobium > Bradyrhizobium sp. UNPF46. The sequence continues at coordinate 157,379 of NZ_LFJB01000086.1, read as the reverse complement.
ATTCCTGCTTTTGCTGGTCAGCAAAGGCATCGGCGGCAGCAAAGCTGCTGACGAGATTACAACGGCAGCGCCAGCTGTGGTTCTACGTCGTCGACACGATGCAGCGCCGATAGCGAGACTCCCAGGAGCCGGACCGGCTTGGGGACCGGCATCTCGTTCTGCAGCAAAGCAACCGACAGGCGTTCGAGGTCGCTGCGGCTCGAAACCGCGCCGGGCATCGACCTGCTGCGCGTAATCACCTCGAAGTCGTTAAATTTTACCTTTAGGGTCACCGTCCGCCCCCGCGTTGCCTTGCCTTCGCAGTGCTTCCAGACCTTGTCGATCAGTGGCTCAAGTTCGGCAGCCATGGCTTCGAACTCGGTCAGGTCGTTGGAGAAAGTATTCTCTGCGCCGACCGACTTCCGGATTCGGTCCGCGCGAACCTCGCGATTATCGACGCCTCTCGATATCCAATAATAGTATGCGCCCGCCTTGCCGAAATTCGCCTGCATGAATTCGAGCGACTGATTGCGCATGTCGAGCCCCGTGTAGAGGCCCAGCGCATTCATCTTGGTGGTGGTCGCAGGCCCAATGCCGTGGAATTTGCCGACAGGCAGTGATTCTACGAATGCCGCGCCCATCTCCGGCGTGATGACGTACTGGCCGTTAGGCTTGCGGTGGTCGGAAGCGAGCTTTGCCAGAAACTTATTGTAGGAGATGCCGGCCGAAGCGTTGAGGCCGGTCACCTCCTTGATCTTCGCACGGATCGCCAACGCGACGTCCCGCGCCAGCGGAATGCTCTGCAGATTTTCGGTCACGTCGAGGTAGGCCTCGTCCAGTGACAGCGGCTCGATGATCGGGGTGTGTTCGGCGAAGATTTCACGGATTTGCAGGGAGACCGCCTTGTACACCTCGAAGCGCGGCTTGACGAAGATCAGGTCTGGGCATTGTCGCTTCGCGGTAACCGATGGCATGGCCGACCTGACGCCGAACTTGCGCGCTTCGTAGCTGGCCGCCGCCACGACGCCGCGCTCCCGGGATCCGCCGACGGCGACCGGCTTGCCGCGAAGATCCGGATTGTCCCGCTGCTCGACCGATGCGTAGAAGGCATCCATGTCGATGTGGATGATCTTGCGCTGGCGGCTCGGGGAAGCCGCTTGGTCGTCATCGTCCTCGATGGTCACGTCGCTAGCCCGGCCGTATCTTCCTTGACGCCGCGGGCGACAATCCGGAGCGTTCCGTCGGCAAGCGGCCGCTGCAGCTTCAGGGCCTCGTCCAGAGGGGCCGTCATCCAGGCCTCCACTTCGTCCGGCGTTGTCAGGATCACCGGCATCGCCTTGGGGTGGATGGCACCGACCTCCGCATTCGGCTCGGTCGTGAGGAACGCGTAGAGGTCGTTGGTCGTCTCGCCTTCCTTGACCTTCCGGACGGACGTCCAGTTGGTCCAGATGCCGGCGAAGCAGGCGAGGGGGCGGGTCTCGTCGAGCGCGAACCAGATATCACCGCCCTCGGCCTTGTTGAACTCGCTGAAGGAGTTGAACGGCACCACGCAGCGGTTTTCGGCTTCCAGCCATCTCGTCCAGTGCTTGCTCTTCACGTTGCGGATGTTCGTCGTGCCGCCGTCCGGCTCCATCCGTAGCAGCTCCTTGAAATCGACGGTCTTGCCCTTGGCCTGCAGCTTCTCGGCCCGTTTCTTGGTGGCGTCCATCAGCGCTTTTGACGACGACGGCATTCCCCAGCGCGCCGTGGCGAGTTCGCGGCCCTCGGCCCCGTTGCGCACGATCGGTGCCTTGTAATCGGGAAAAACCCCGGGCATCGGCGCCAGATTGCCGACGTATCGGTTCACGACGCGGAACAGCGCGCTGATGGCGGCCTGGTTGGTCGTGATCGAGTAGAGATTGCACATCGGTCAGGCTTCGGTCCGAGGGTGGCGCGGCTGCCAAGCTAATTGTAGCAGAGTCGCGGAAGGACGCCGGCCCGCCTTGGCGCATTTGCGGCAGCGCAGCCGGCTGGCGAGATCGTGCACGAAGGTGGTCGGCGGATGCTTCATCGCCGCGAGGTCAACGTCGCTCGGCGCCTTGCAGCGCGCGCACTGGATCTCCAGCCAAGGGAAGCCGCCATTCACGGCTTGGTCGATCGTCGGGGATGGATCAATCGGTTCTCCGTCTGACGGCATGCGTTCGTTCCAACTCTCGCATAGCAGCTTGTCGGCCCGCTGGATGAGCGCTTCCCCCTTCGCCCGCGTCTCCGCCGATTGGGTAGCCAGGATGTTGGCCATTGCCCGCGCCTTGCCGAGCTCCTTCGCCAGAGCCTTTCGGTCGCCGCCCGACAGCGGCGTAGGGTGATACTTCGGGGCCATCCGGACATCCAGGCGCTAAAAGATCGGATTGGCGATCCGGAGCGGGCTACGGCGTCTCGAACGCCGGCCAGCACCCGTCTTCCTCATGCCTGCCGGTGCGCTGCTGGCAGGTGTTGTCGAGCAGCCTCTGCGCCACGTCCTTCCAGACGGCGTTGCCGCCATATAATCGGACTGCATCGGCGGTCTGGATTTCCACGGTTCGCTCGCAGCGGCGGCTGGAGACGCGCAGGATGTGGCGCTGAATGTCCGATAGACGTCGCTGCCGCATCTCGGCCCCGGTCGTGCCGGCGCGAGGATCTTTGAGTACCGATTCCCAGTATTCGGCCGGGAGCGGCGCATCTGGAGCCGCAGCGGGAGGAGCCGGCCTGCGGGCGGCTTGAGCGGCCAGTTTTTCCATCTGCTTCGGGGTCGGCATGCGCCAGCTCGCGGGTCGATCGGTCATTCTGAATTAGAACATAAAGAGAACAAAAGTCGAGTCCGCTCGGGCAGGCATCTGAGAAAAAATCACCAAGTTGGGAGGGGAGCGATGTCGGAACCAAGCCGGGCCGTTCGTCTTGAATCCAGCGTCAGTATCGGAGTTCCCCCGTCATGGCCCCCCGCGCTAACTGGAAAGGCTTCCTCCGCCTTTCCCTGGTCACCTGTCCCGTCGCGCTGTATCCGGCCACGTCGGAATCCGAAAAAGTCTCCTTCAATCAGCTCAACCGGAAGACCGGCCACCGCATCAAGTATGCGAAGGTTGATGCCGACACCGGCGAGGAGGTGCCCAACGAGGACATCGTCAAGGGCTACAAGGTCGACACCGACACCTTCATAGAGGTGACGAAGGAGGAGCTTGAGAACGTCGCGCTGGAGTCGACGCGAACGATCGAAATCGACGAGTTCGTCGACCGCAGCGAAATCGATCCCAGGTATCTGATCCGTCCCTATTACCTAGTACCGGACGGAAAGGTTGGCCATGACGCCTTCGCGGTCATCCGCGAAACGATCCGCGAGATGAACAAGGTCGCAATCGGTCGCGTGGTGCTGACTAACCGCGAGCACATCATCGCGCTCGACCCGCTCGACAAAGGCCTGATGGGAACGCTGCTGCGGTATCCGTACGAAGTTCGCTCCGAAAAGGAATATTTCGACGACATTCAAGACGTCAATGTCACCAAAGATATGCTCGATCTCGCCAGGCACATCGTCAATCAAAAGGCAGGTCATTTCGAGCCGGACAAGTTCGAAGACCAATACGAAACCGCGCTCATCGATCTCATCAACCAGAAGCGCGCGGGCAAACCGATCACGGCGAAGGAGCGTCCCAAAGGCAACAACGTGGTGGACCTGATGGATGCGCTGCGTAAGAGTATCGGCGGCGAGAAGGCGGCAGCGACAGAGGCGCCGAAAAAGCCAGCCAAGAAGGCGCGCAAGGCGACGGCCGGGCAGAAGGAAATGCTCATGCCGATTGCCGGCAAGAAGCCGGCGAAGGAGGCTGCGGCAAAGAAGCCGGCGGCGAAACCGCAGCGGAAGTCGGCTTAAGGACTGATTAAGCGGCGACCTTGCCAATTCCGAAACGAGTTTTGAGCGCCTGAACCATTTCGGCAAACGATTCGACGCGAGCGGCTTGGGGAGGGAGTTTGGTCACGCTCGATAGTCGAAGATAGCGCTTGGTCATAGCCACAGCCGGAATCAATACGCAGTCGGCAATCTCGCGGTTGGCGGCGCCCAGTCTCAGCACAGCCAGCATGTCGGCTTCTATCTCCTGCCGCCGGTAGACGCGCCAATGCGTGGTGTGGCCAGGCTTCAGCTTCTTCGTTTGGCGGGCGACCATGAACGTTACGCGAGCCGTTCCCTGCACCTTGATGGTGTGATCGACCGCCGAGATGTCCGACGGATGTGCCCGGATCGACGCCAATACTTCCGCAACATAGGCCGCGTGCTTTCTGATCACCTCAGCCCAGGAGTTCCGGGTGTCGATCCAATCGCAGTCGCGCTTCGTGACGTATCCGATGCGCTCGAACGCCGCTCTCAACGTTCCGAAATGCAGAACGAATGCCGACACCGAGGGTACTCCTGGCGTCTCATTGATCAGCCTGCTGCTGAGCCTGCCTTTACGATGAAGTAACAGTCGCAATCTGCGCAGCATCTCGTCTTCGGGCAGCTCCATGCGCCGTTCTGCCAACATCTTCTGCGTTCGCGCGAACAGGTTGGCATCGACGACGGGGTCGATGACACCGTTGTGCCGAACCCATTGATCGGAAGGATTGGCGATCAGTTTCTGACCGAGCCGGCGTGACGTTCTGTTGTAGACGAGGTTTCCGACATAATTCTCGTTTCCGAGGATCGTTCGCACCTTGCCATCGGTCCATCGGACTTTGTCCCCGCAGGGCACAAGGTTCCGATTGAGCCGGCGGGCTATCTCGGTAAAGGACAGCCGATCGGTCACGAATGCATGAAATATCCAGCCGACGACGGCCCTCTCTTCCTCCGAACCGAGAACGAGCTTGACGCGGTCCGTCTTCAGCGCCTTGTGCTGGCCTTTCGACAGTTGGCCTCTCGACTGATGGGCCTCATCGAGTAACTCCCGGCGCAGTCCAAAGCCAACCGGCCCGCCCACGCGATAGCCGAGACCGGCGATCCGGGCTTGTCCGGCATGCACCTTGACCCCCAGCTCCCGGCTCCATTCACCTGCCATTGCCCGCTTGATGTTCTTGGCGATGTTGGACAGCAGACTTCCGTCATTGCTGAACTGCTCAGCGCAGTAGACGACCTTGATGCCGTTTTTCTTGCAGATGAATTCGTAATACGCGCTTTCGTCGACATCCTGGAATCTTCCCCAGCGAGTGACGTCATACACAAGGATGTGGTCGTAGTCCGCCCGCCCGGAACTGGCATCGTCGATCAATTCAGTCAGCCCGGCCCTGTTCCTGATCCGGAGTCCACTGCGCCCATCGTCCCTGTAGGTTCGAACGATCGCGAGATTGTTTTGTTGCGCATAGATCGCGATCGTCGCAGCCTGGTTCTGGATCGAATACCGTTGATCGTGTGTCGACATCCGAAGGTACTGCGCGGCCCGCAACGTCCTGTCGCGTTTCGCAACATTCGTGCCCTTGCGTATGACGAGCGAGTTGGCCATCGGCCTCACTGCCTGGCTTGGCTCGAGGTATGTTATCGAAGCCCCGGAGCTGGATTGATTGTTTGGCTGAATTAGCCCAGCGCCTTCATCTTGACGCTGGTTGACGGCAATTATGAGACCGGCGACCAGGCAACGGAAGTCGGCATGAGGCAAAGGCGCGTCCTTCGTTGGGTGGGCGCGTCCGCTGGCCGCGGACCGGGCTCTCGTGAACCGTGCCGCTTCGCGTCACGGCCATGCGGCTTCGATCCCTCGCGCGATCACGAGTCGCTCGCCGGAGGCACTCGCTCTCGGTCCCGCCGTCACTTCGTTCCGGCGTCGCTATCACTGCCCTTCGTTCGGGTGCCTTCTTAACCGGTCTCGCGACTGCAGTCGCCTCGGGTCCCGCGGTCATTTCATGCCCGCGTCGCTATCACTGCCCCTTCGTCGGCTGCCTTTTTCCCACGCCTCCGCTTCGCTTCGGAGCTTTTTTTAAGGCACGAAGCCACGTGATGAATCCGTATTCCGTGTCACTTCCTTGAGTTTGTGTCGCGCGGCAGAGAGTGAGAGGGAAGTCGATTCCTCTGTGACGGGTTGGAGGTCGAGAGAGAGTCTCCCGATCGCCCGTCGTGGAGACTCCGACATGGCAAGCGCCGTTCAGAAAATCAAACTCAGTCCCTCCCGTGATATTCCCTTCAACAAGCTGGTGCTCAGCCAGTCCAACGTTCGGCGCGTCAAGGCCGGCGTCTCGATCGAGCAACTGGCAGAGAGCATCGCCCAGCGCACGCTGCTGCAGAGCCTGAGCGTTCGTGCGGTCGTCGATACCGACGGTCAGGAGACCGGCATGTTTGAAGTACCGGCGGGCGGGCGGCGGTATCGTGCGCTTGAACTGTTGGTGAAGCAGAAGCGCATGGCCAAGACCCAGCCCGTGCCGTGCGTGGTCCGGGACGGTGGCATCGCCGAAGACGATTCCCTAGCCGAGAATGACGAGCGGATGGGCCTGCACCCCCTCGACCAGTTTCGCGCATTCCAGAGCTTGCGTGACGGCGGGATGAGCGAAGAAGAGATCGCCGCACGTCACTTTGTGAAGCCTGCGATTGTCAAGCAGCGCCTGCGGCTAGCGTCGGTCTCGCCGAAGCTGCACGAGGTCTATGCCGAAGACGGCATGACACTCGAACAGCTCATGGCGTTCTCGGTCACTGCCGATCACGCCCGCCAGGAACAAGTCTGGGAGAACGTCAGCCGGTCCGGTAGTGACGAGCCATACCAGATCCGCCGCATGCTCACCGAGAACACGGTACGCGGGTCAGATCGCCGGGCGCAGTATGTCGGAATCGATGCTTACGAGCAGGCTGGGGGCCCGGTCCTTCGGGATCTGTTTGAGAATGACGATGGCGGTTGGCTCCAGGACGTCGCGCTCCTCGACCGTCTCGTCACCGAGAAGCTGAAGATCGAAGCCGAGGCAATTGCGTCCGAAGGCTGGAGGTGGATTTCGGTCGCGGTCGATTTCTCATACGGTCACACCGGGGGCTTGCGAGAATTGGAAGGAAAGCCTGTAGATCTCACAGTCGAGGAGCAGGCGACCATCGATGCGCTCAACGGCGAGCGTGACAGGCTCGAGGCCGAATATCAGGATGCGGACGAATTGCCCGACGCCGTAGACCAGCGTCTGGGTGAGATCGAAGCGGCGCTACTGGCCTTCGAAGACCGATCCGTGGCCTACGATCCCGCCGATATCGTTCGTGCCGGCGTCTTCGTCAGCATCGATTCCGAAGGGCGGCTCTCGGTAGATAGGGGTTATGTCCGACCGGAGGACGAGGCGCCCGTGGCCGATCCCGAGATCGGGCAGGGAGTCGCTACGTCATCGACCGGAGGCCAAGATGTTGCGGCCTCGGTGCCTGGCACAGTCATTTCGGTCGCGGGTAACCCGACCGAGGCTGAAGAGGACGACGAGGACGTCGCAAAACCTCTGCCGGATCGGCTCATCATAGAGTTGACGGCACATCGCACATTGGCGTTGCGGGATGCACTGGCGGAAAATCCGGCGATAACGTTCCAGGCGGTGCTGCACAACTTCGTGCTGACGGCCTTTTACCGGTTCGCTTCGGGCGGCGGCTGTCTGGAGATCGGGCTTCGCACACCGACTTTTCCCACTCAAGCTCCCGGGCTGAGGGAGAGCGTGTCCGCGAAGGCCGTTGCGGCGCGGCACGAGTCTTGGAAAGCGCGGTTGCCGCAGAGCGAGAACGCTCTCTGGGATGCGTTGACCACCCTCGATGGTGACGCACAGGCTTCCCTGTTCGCTCATTGTGCGTCATTTGCGGTGAACGGGCTCTACGAACCTACCAACCGCTTCAATCAAGGCCGTGTTTCCGCCCAGGGCGTTCGCACCCGGCTTGACCACGCGGATGTCCTGGCGCGGGCCGTCGGGCTCGACATGGTCCAGGTAGGGTGGAGACCAACGGTCGACAACTATCTCGGCCGGGTCACAAAACACCGCATCCTCGAGGCGGTCAGGGAAGCAAAGGGCGAGCCGTCGACGCAACTGATCGACCATCTGAAGAAGGCCGATATGGCCAAAGAAGCCGAGCGCCTTCTCGAAGGTGCAGGCTGGTTGCCGGAGCCGCTCCGTCTCGTCGACGCGACGTCGGCGCAAGAGCAGGATGGCGAAGCCGGACCGCTGCCCGAGTTCCTTGCCGACGACGAGGACCGAGACAGCGCCAGCGACGACGATCGGCCACAACTCGACGCAGCAGAATGACTTCTTGATCGCAGGCAGCTTTTGTTGCCGCGCACGCTTTGGGGACCGGCGTCGTCGCCGGTCTCCGTTCTTTGTGCGGGCTTGAGAGGGAGAGGGCGGCCGGGAAGGGTTTGAGCCGTCGCGGTCTGAGGAGAGCGCCTGACGGTTCGACCCATTCCCGCTCTCCCGAGACATCCTCCCATGACCGAACCTCTCGCCGGCGGCGCCGTCGCGCCGCTTTCAATCCGTGCCACCGCATCTCTCACCTCCGCCGTCATCAGAGCTGCGCGACAGCTCTTGACCGATCTCGAACGCGGGCGTCGCGTCGATGCTGCTGTCCTTCGCAGCGCGATGGAGGCTGCCTTCGGCGCCTCCGACGCGACCGGCGCCTGGAACTGGAAAATTGCCTACGACGCCTGTGAGGTGGCGACCGTCCTTTTCCTTCGAAAATTCGGCGCGGGCATCCGTGCCAGGGCCGGTTCGCCGCCCGCCATGCTGCCGATGCTCGCGAAGATCGCGGCTCTGCTCCCGACCCATACACGGCGTTCCCTGGAAAGCGAGATGTTTCAACAATTCTCGACGCCGATCCCGCTTGGCTTGGCCGCATGCACCGCGGCTGGCGTTACATCTGATGACCGCGTTCTGGAACCGTCAGCGGGGATTGGCTTGCTTGCCATCTATGCGGAGCTCGCCGGCGGCACCGTGGTGCTGAACGAGTTGGCCGAGGATCGCGCCACCTTGCTCGATCATCTGTTTCCCCGGACTAGCGTGACGCGGTTCGACGCCGCACAGATCGACGATCACCTCGATGTCGACATTGTTCCGAGCGTGGTTCTGATGAACCCGCCATTCTCGGCGATGGCGAACGTCGATCGCCGCATGGCGGATGCAGCTCTCCGGCACATCACTTCAGCCCTGGCGCGCCTTTGCGACGGCGGGCGTCTTGTCGCCTTCACCGGAGCGAACTTTGCCCACGACAATCCAGCTTGGATCGACGCCTTCGAACGTCTCCAGGAATGTGGGCGTGTCGTGTTCTCTGCCGCAATCGATGGCGCTGTCTTTGCGAAACATGGGACCCAAGTCGATACAAGGCTGCTTGTGATCGACAAACAGCCCGCCGTCGACCCGACCGTGTTTCCCGTCTCGCCGGGCATGGCGAGCGATGTCGCCACATTGCTCGACTGGGTAATCAAGCATGTGCCGCCCAGGCTGGCATTTGCAGCCCCGATTCCGGTCAACGCCATCAGGCGTCCTGTGATGCCACGAGCGGTCGGCGCTTCCACAGCGTGCCCGTCGTCTACTCCGACGCTGCTAGCACCAGAAGGCGTTGAACTCTCCTACGAGACGGTCGAGTGGACTCCGCCGGAAGGCGGCCGGCTGACCGAAGCGCTCTACGAGGAATTCGTGCTGCAGTCGATCCGTATTCCCGGATCCCACGCGCATCCGACAAAGCTCGTACAATCCGCGGCGATGGCGTCTGTGGCGCCTCCGAAACCATCTTATCGGCCACACCTGCCTTCGAGTCTGGTAGGTGACGGACTCCTGTCGGCCGCCCAACTTGAAAGCATCATCTATGCTGGCGAGGCTCATTCGGACTTTCTTGCCGGCTCCTGGACGGTCGATGCGACTTTTGACGTCGTAGCCGCCGCGCGTGACGATGCTTCGAATGCCGTCCGCTTTCGCCGCGGCTGGTTTCTGGGCGACGGCACAGGCGCCGGCAAAGGCCGGCAAGTCGCGGGCATCCTGCTCGACAACTGGCTGAAGGGCCGTCGTCGTGCGATCTGGATCAGCAAGTCGGACAAGCTGATCGAGGATGCGCAGCGCGATTGGTCAGCGCTCGGCATGGAGCGGCTTCTCGTTACGCCCCTGTCGAGATTCCGCCAGGGGACACGGGTCCGGCTAGCGGAAGGCGTCCTCTTTACCACCTACGCTACGCTGCGCACCGATGAGCGAGGCGAAAAGCTTTCGCGCGTGCAGCAGATCGTCGAATGGTTGGGCTCGGACTTTGACGGCGTCATCATCTTTGACGAGAGCCACGCGATGCAGAACGCGGTTGGCGGTAAGGGCGAGCGCGGTGACCAGGCCGCGTCACAGCAGGGGCGTGCGGGGCTTCGCCTCCAACACGCGTTGCCGAACGCCCGCGTCGTCTACGTCTCCGCGACGGGCGCCACGACGGTGCACAATCTTGGCTACGCCCAGCGGCTCGGCTTGTGGGGCGGCGATGACTTCCCATTCGCCACCCGTGCGGAATTCGTCGAGGCGATCGAGCAAGGCGGCGTTGCCGCAATGGAGGTGCTGGCGCGCGACCTTAAGGCGCTTGGCCTCTACGCCGCCCGCTCGCTCTCTTACGAAGGCGTCGCGTACGAAATGGTCGAGCATCAGCTTACGCCCGAGCAGGTCCGCATCTACGATGCCTATGCCGGCGCGTTCAGCATCATCCACAACAACCTCGAAGCCGCGATGCGGGCCGCCAATATCACGGGCGAAACCGGCACGTTGAATGGACAAGCGAAGTCTGCGGCCCGGTCTGCCTTCGAAAGCGCCAAGCAGCGCTTCTTCGGTCATCTCTTGACCTCGATGAAGACTCCGTCACTGATCCGGTCGATCGAGCACGATCTTGACGCTGGACACGCCGCCGTCATCCAGATCGTCTCGACCGGCGAGGCCTTGATGGAACGCCGTCTGGCCGAGATCTCGACTGAAGAGTGGGCCGACGTCCAGGTCGACATTACCCCGCGCGAATATGTCCTCGACTATCTCGCTCATTCCTTCCCGGTTCAGCTCTATGAGCCCTTCACCGACTCGGAGGGCAACCTCTGCTCCCGGCCGGTCTATCGCGACGGCCAACCAGTCGAGAGCCGGGAAGCCGTCGCGCGCCGCGGCCGTTTGATCGAGAAGCTCGCCTCGCTGCCACCGGTGCCGGGGGCGCTGGATCAGGTCGTCCAGCGCTTCGGGACCGACATAGTGGCCGAAGTGACGGGTCGCTCGCGCCGGATCATCCGAAAGGGTGATCGGCTGGTGGTCGAGAACCGCGCCGGCTCCGCCAACCTCGCTGAGACCGCGGCCTTCATGGACGACGTCAAGCGCATCCTGGTGTTCTCGGACGCCGGCGGCACGGGGCGCAGCTATCATGCCGAGTTGTCGGCACGGAACAGGCGGCTGCGTGTTCATTACCTGCTCGAACCTGGTTGGAAAGCGGACGCCGCCATTCAAGGCCTCGGCCGCACCAACCGGACCAACCAGGCGCAACCGCCGTTGTTTCGCCCCATCGCAACCGACGTTAAGGCCGAAAAGCGCTTTCTCAGCACCATTGCCCGCAGGCTCGATACGTTAGGGGCCATCACGCGCGGTCAGCGGCAGACCGGCGGGCAGGGCCTGTTTCGGCCCGAAGACAATCTCGAAAGCCAGTATGGCCGCGATGCCCTGCGACAACTCTACACGCTTCTGGCGCGTGGCAAAGTCGACGGCTGCTCGCTCGAGAGGTTTGAGGATGCGACCGGCCTGAAGCTTTTGGATACCAATGGGCTGAAGGACGAGTTGCCGCCGATCACGACCTTCCTCAACAGGTTGCTGGCGCTCACCATCGAGTTGCAGAATATTCTCTTCACCGCCTTCGAGCAGTTGTTGACCGCCCGCATCGAGGGCGCAATCGCGTCCGGCACCTATGATGTCGGGCTGGAAACGCTCCGCGCCGAGAGCTTTGTCGTGACCGACCGACAGACGATTTATGAGCATGCGGCAACCGGCGCCGAGACGAGGCTGCTCACGATTACGCAGCGCGAGCGCAATCGTCCTTTGAAGCTGGATGACGCGCTTGATCGGCTCTCCGATCATCGTGCTGTCCTGTTGATCAATGATCGGTCGGGTCGTGCCGCCGTTCAGGCATCGGCCCCAAGCTTCATGCTGGATGACGGCGAGATCGAACGGCGGGTCCGGTTGATCCGTCCGATGGAGCAGCACAGCGTCCCCCTGAAGATGATGGAGAACAGCCATTGGGTCGAAGCAGATCGCGAGCGCTTTGCCGCGGCCTGGCGGGCGGAACTTGCGGAAGTGCCCGAGTTCACGGAGAGAGCGATCCACGTCGTGGCAGGCTTACTGCTGCCGATCTGGAAGCGGCTGCCAAACGAGTCGACCCGCGTTTATCGTCTGCAGACCGATGTCGGCGAACGCGTCATCGGTCGCAAGGTCTCGGCCGTCTGGGTCGCAAACGCCCTTACGACCGACGCGCCCAAGCTGACGCCGGACGCTGCGTTCGCTGCGCTGATCGAGGGACGAGCCGTTCTCGACCTGGCTGAAGGCCTTCAACTTCGCCGCGTCCGAGCCATGGGGGCACATCGCATCGAGCTCTCTGGCTATACCGATGCCATGCGCGACCGGCTCAAGGCCTACGGCCTCTTCCACGAGATCATCTCGTGGAAGCTGCGCATGTTCGTGCCGTCAGACGCGGCAGGCGTGGAGATCCTGGCGAAGGTCCTCGACCATTATCCGATCGTGCGCGTCGGCGAACGGGAGGCCGCGTGATGGCCCGCGACGCCTCTGAATTGGCGCACCGCCTCGCGCGCGAGGCCGAAGCGGTGTGCCGGCACTATCTCTCCAACGGCCGGCGAGAAGGGCGGTACTGGCTGGTCGGCGACGTTCACAATACACCGGGTCGCTCGATGTTTGTGCGTCTACAGCAGTCGACGAAGGGGCCCGCCGGTAAATGGACCGATGCTGCGACCGGCGAGCATGGGGATCTCCTCGATGTCATTCGCGAAAGCCAGGGCTTGCGCGATTTCCGCGAGGTTGCCGAGGAGGCAAGACGCTTTCTGAAGCTGCCTCGCACCGAACCGGAACTCGCCCAAAAGTCGGTCTGTCCACCAGCACCGTCCGGATCACAAAATGCCGCAAGACGGCTGTTTGCGATCTCAAGTCCAATTGAGGGGACTGTGGTCGAGACATATTTGCAACGTCGTGGAATTGCCCACGTGCACCACGGTGGGAGCCTGCGCTTCCATCCACGCTGCTACTACCGACCTGACGAGCACTTGCCGACCGAAACCTGGCCGGCAATGATTGCCCGCGTCACCGACATCGCTGGTCGGATCACCGGCGTGCACCGTACCTGGCTCGATCCGGAAGACTTCGATCGCATTCGATTAGGCAAAGCTCCGATCGAAACGCCACGACGGGCGATGGGCGACCTGCTCGGCAACGCGGTTCGTTTCGGCTTGGCGGATGACGTGCTTGCCGCCGGCGAGGGGATCGAAACCATGCTGTCGTTGCGCTGTGTGCTGTCGACCCTGCCGATGGCCGCAGCACTCTCCGCCAATCACCTCGGTGCTATCGACTTCCCACTGAGTTTGCGCCGGCTCTACATTGCCCGCGACACCGATGCCGCCGGAGACACTGTGGTGGCAGTTCTGACGCAGCGCGCGAAAGCAGCCGGCATCGAAGCGATCAGATTGTCGCCCCGGCTGGGTGACTTCAACGAAGATCTGCATATCTTCGGCCTCGATACTCTCTGGGCTGGGTTACGGATGCAACTCGTACCGGAGGACGTCGATCGCTTCCTGCCGGCGTCGATTGCGGTCGCATAAGGTCCCGCGCCATGGATCAATGTCGACAGATCAGCCAGGTGAGGGGCACCCCGCCGGGCTTGGTCGCGCTCACGGCCTTCTAGAGGGCGATCGGACGGCAAGCGGCCCGACCCGGCAATGGCTGCGCCCGGCTATTTTCCGCCGCGCGCCGGCATCGAGAAAACACGTCTTGGATGATTGAATGGCGCGCTTTGCATCGCGAGGCAAAATAGCCGGCCTCCGCCATCCTCCGCTATCGCTGCGGCCCTCCGCTTCGCTTCGGGTTCTGGTCCGTTCCGCCTGCCGCCTGAGCAATCGCCACGAAGGCCGCGATGGGCGCGGCCAATCCGACAAGGAACCGTCTCCCATGACCGATCATGACGACATCGAACCACCGCACTCCACGTCTCCGACCGAACACGTCCTCAACGAGCTGCAGCTCTTCGGCCACCGTCCATTCGACGACCAACCCGATCCGAGACCGCTTCCCGAGGGCAAGATGATCACCGGCGCTGTCGCCGATATCTTCGATGCCCTGGTTGCCACCCTAAGCGACACCCGGCTTGAACCTGATCTCGAGGATCTGCTCTGGTCGACCGTCAACTTGTTCCACCGTGCTGGGGACCGGATTGGACGCGAACTCGACAACAACGAGCAAGCGCAACGCAAGAGTCAGCACGAGCAGAACGGCTCGGAGGTGAGATCGGTCGAACTGGAGCGACTGACGGCCGAAGGCATCACGTTGATCGAGCGCCGCAATTGTCTGGAACTGTTCCGCGATCAGGCCATCGAGCGCTTTGAGGCCCACACTGGTTCGATCTGGCGCCCCCGATCGGGATCACTTATCAACCACCGCGCGCTGACCGCGGCGATGATCGACTCCAGAGACTATCTCGCCGCCAAGCGCCGCGCCGAAAACGAGGTCTTGTTGCCGTCCGGGCCGAAGATCGCACTCACCGGCGGCCTCGACTTCAACGATCACCGTCTGATCTGGGATCGCCTCGACAAGGTCCACGCAAAGCATCCCGACATGGTCCTGGTCCACGGCGGTTCGCCGAAGGGCGCTGAACTGATCGCCGCCAAATGGGCGACTAACCGCAAAGTGCCGCAGGTCGCTTTCAAACCGGATTGGATCAAGCACGCCAAGGCAGCACCGTTCAAACGCAACGACGCCATGCTCGAACTACTGCCGATCGGCCTCATGCACTTCCCAGGCACGGGAATCCAGGACAATCTCGCCGACAAGGCGAAGCGTCTCGGCATTGCCGTTTGGAAGTTCGGCGGCGTGTGAGCGCCGTCTTGGCTACTTTCCGAAATTAGGCGGAGTCGCATGCGCCGCAACTCCGCCAAGTTTCGACTTTATGTCCAAAATTGCGCCGCGGTGGTGGTGGAAGGCGCGACCGTTCCCTCTATGCAAACGGAGCCACCACCATGCTTGCCCTTGGACTTGTTCTCAACACCGTCGGTCTCGGCTTGTTCTGCTGGCTGATCTTCGCGCTTGCGGTATATGCCGTGCCGTTTTTCGTCGCCGTCAGCATCGGCATGTTGGCGTTTAATAACGGAGCTGGCGTCGTCGGCGCCGTTCTGGTTGGCACTTTCGCCGGCGCATCGACGCTGGTTCTGGGTCAAATCGCTTTTGCAATGACGCGGTCTACAATCGTGCGCGCGGCCATCGGGACCGTTTTCGCTGTCCCGGCAGCCATTGCCGGCTATCATGTGATTCTCGCAATGGCGCAGATCGGAGTGCCTTCCCTGGCTTGGCGTGAAGTCTTCGCTTGTCTCGGCGCAGTTTCCGTTGGCGCTACGGCATGGGTACGATTGACCATCTTCGCCGAACCCCGCCCGTTGGTAGCGATCGGGGCTTAGAGGAGCCGAGCCTCACTCGCCGTTCTTCCCCTGCCCGCCACGTGCGGCGCATAGTCCTCCGCCACCTTCATCATCGAACAGGTTTGCGTAAATCAGCGCATTGAAGGGAGGATCGTCGAGCTTGAGCGAGGAGTAGCATCCTTCCTTCCGGAGGGCATCGAGCAGACTGCGCCGATCTCGGCCCGGCCCACATGGATTCGATGGTGGGGTGGTACGTTAGAGGCCATGGTCTGCTGACAATGCCGCCGTTTCCTGCACCTCGTTTCTTTCTCTACGCCCAAACGTTGCTACCTCTTGTTCGTCACAACCGAGATGCGCCAAGTCTTCTCCCGACATTGTGGTTCAGCACGCGGACGCACGTGGCCTCATTGATGGCTCGATCTGGCCGAAGACCGGCTACGCCTCGATCGTCTGAGCCGCAACGCCGTCGCTTAAGACTTTCTTCCCCTGGGCTAACGCCCATTCCTCGCGAGGCAAGAAAGTCTTCACGCCGGCGTCCTCCGCTACGCTGCGGCCCAAGCGGGTGCGTCGCCGATCGTCCTCGGCCTGTAGATCGCCATCGAGGCCGCGGTGGTCGCGGGCTCGAAACACAACAGGAGAAGTGACATGGCTACCATCGGTTCTTTCAAGAAGGTCGGAAACGATTTCCAGGGCGAGATCGTCACTCTGAGCTTGCAGGCCAGGGGCGTTCGCATCGTGGCTGATGCCAACCGCTCCAACGAAAACGCTCCCAGCCATCGCATCTACGTGGGCCGAGCCGAGAACAGCGCAAGTCACCGAAAATATCTATGATACCCCAACTGGCCGCGTCCGACTGATTCCGCAGGGCGCGCGCTTAATCGGGACATATGACAGCCAGGTCGCATTCGGGCAGTCGCGCGTGCTCCTAGTCTGGACCAGACTGTTACTGCCGAATGGGCGATCGATCGTGTTGGAACGACAAGCCGGCGCGGACCCCGCAGGAATCTCCGGCCTCGAGGATGAAGTCAACAATCACTGGAAAGAGTTACTCGGGGCTGCGGCGCTCTCGACCCTGCTCGCTGTAGGCACTGAGGTGAATTCAGGAGCGGACGTCAACAACACTAACAGTGTCGTAATTCAAGCGCTACGGCGTTCGACCGGGCAATCTCTAAACCAAACAGGCGAACAGTTGGTTCGACGCAATCAAAACATCCAGCCGACCCTGACGATCCGTCCGGGATTTGCGGTACGGGTGATGGTCACCCACGATCTCGTGCTCGAACCTTGGAGGGATAGCGCAACATGACTAAGCTTAAAATTCAATCATTTGAGGAGGCTAAGCCCGTCAAGGTTACACTTGAACTGCCGGCAAGCGTTCATCGAGACTTGGTCGTCTACGCCGAGCTTCTTGCACGTGAGTGCGAACAACCTGTCCGGGATCCGCTGAAACTGATCGTCCCCATGTTATCGCGCTTTATGGCAACAGATCGAGCCTTTGCGAAGCTTCGACGCACACATCAAGTTTTTAGGAAACGCGAGGGATAGCGTTCGGAAAGTAGCTTCAAGAAAGTTCCGAGCGCAGGATTTTCATTATCGCTTTTCCAGTAGGCTGCATAATTCATTACGCTAGGTCCGCAACCGTCACGAAGCTCCCTATATGTGAGACCGGAGAAATTGGCGCCAATATCTGATTCGAGAACAAGGCTGACACCGACTTTCATTGTGACCAGGCTCTTTACTGCGCCGCGGCTTATATCATGAAGTTCAATCTTCGGCCGATCGTCGGGTGAGGACAGCTTCGATACCAACAGATCCTCAATTTCGCGCCCAGGGTCGTACTGACTCAAGATAACTGTTTCGCTCCGCAAGTCGGTCCAGTAAACGACGTCACGCCTCGCCAACGAATGTTCCACGGACAAGGCGACCAAAACACGTTCGTTCCAAAGCGATTTTGTATTTATGTTTGGAAATGGAATCCCACGCGTCAGGATAAGTACGTCAAGCACGCCATGGCGGAGCGCAGACATTAGATGCGCACGTCGTCGTTCCGCAGTAACGACTTCGATCTGGGGAAACTTGTGAAGGAGATCGAGGAGCGATTCTCTCAGATTGCCAGCGGTGAGAGATGTGCAGAATCCAATTGCGAGTCGACCAGCTTCCCCTCGGCCACTTGCTCTTGTAGTAGTGGCAAGCGTGTCCACCTGATCGACTATTGAGCGCGCTACCCTCAAGAAGTTACGGCCGGCCGGAGTCACGCGCACTCCACCGCTGAATCGCTCGAATATATTGGCTCCAAAGTTGTATTCGAGTAGTTGAATTGAACGGCTGAGCGTCGATTGTTTGATGGAGAGCGCTTCGGCGGCTTGTCGGAAGCTGCCGTAATCGGCCGCTGTGATCGCGTGTTGAAGTTGATCAAAATTTAAACTAAGGGGCCGTCCTCCCCTCAGGAGCCCGGGAAAACTGGGACGCTCCATGATAGCCACACCATCCAGATGAAAGATGGTGATGGTTGTACATAGAAATAAGACGATTCTTGGTTGTTAATTCAGTGGGTCTAAGTCATCGGTGATTGCGTTCTATTCCAGCGGCGAAGTTGCAAGAGCATTTCCGCTGTGTCCTCCTTGAGGACACGTGATTTATCTGAGGACGCTGCTTCTAGAAAAATGTGCTGTCTTCAAGGACACAAACTCGAATGGCCTTGGATGATCCAGGGAAAACAAGCTGTTCCGTGAGATGCAATCGAAGGCGATCGGATGGCATGGGTGTTGCTCATACTTGGGGAGCAAGCATGACCCTCTGAGCCCCTCTCATTGGATGCTGCGTTGCGAGATAAGGATGAAGCCGTACTTAACCCTCCATCACCCGGCGAGTGCTCGGCGCTATTATAGCGAGCGTATGTGGCGCGATGACGCCTTCTATAGTCTTTTGACGCGTCATGCGTCGGAGCAACCTGATGCTGTACGTCACAGAATGCTCGCCAGGTGCTGACATGGAGCGAGCTGAAGCGTTGGACTGACGGGGGCGCAGCCGATCTGCGCGAATACGGGTTGGGTTGGGCGGTGGCAACCGTGTGATGATGAGGCTTTCGAATCGCGCGGAGGCGGACCGCAGAAGGTATTGAATGAAGGCCAAGAGCCGCGATGTTCTTCGCCATCTACAACAACAAATCGGATCCAAGGAGACCAGAATGCCCACCAATCAATTGCGACTCAGAGCCGTTGCGGCTGCGCTCGCGTTGCTTGCGGCCACGAGCAGCCCGTCTTTCGCGCAGAAGAAATATGACTTAGGCGCCACTGATACCGAAATCAAGATCGGCAACATCATGCCGTACTCGGGCCCAGCCTCTGCCTATAGCATTATGGGCAAAACCGAAGAAGCCTATTTCCGCAAGATCAACGCTGAGGGCGGCATCAACGGTCGCAAGATCAACTTCGTTTCTTACGACGACGCCTACTCGCCGCCGAAGGCTGTCGAGCAGGCTCGTAAGCTCGTCGAGGGCGATGAAGTGTTGCTGGTGTTCAACCCGTTGGGCACGCCGTCGAATACGGCTGTCCAGAAGTACATGAATTCCAAGAAGGTGCCGCAGTTGTTCGTCGCCAGCGGTGCTACCAAGTGGAACAATCCGAAGGATTTCCCCTGGACGATGGGTTGGCAACCCAGCTTCCAGAGCGAATCCCATATCTACGCCGAGTACATTATGAAGGAGAAGCCGAACGGTAAGATCGCAGTTCTCTACCAGAACGACGACTACGGCAAAGATTACGTCAAGGGTTTAAAGGACGCCCTCGGCGCCAAGGCTGCCTCGATGATCGTGATCGAGGAGAGCTACGAGGTGTCGCAGCCCACCATCGATTCAAACATCGTCAAGCTGAAATCGACCGACGCGGACGTGTTCTTCAACGTCACGACGTCGAAATTCGCGGCGCAGGCGATCAAGAAGATGCGCGAAGTCGACTGGAAGCCGATCCACATCCTCAATAACGTCGCCAATTCGGTCGGCAACGTGATCGAGCCCGCCGGGTTCGAAAATTCGCAGGGCATCATCTCCTCGAGCTATATGAAGGACCCCGCCGACGCGCAATGGAAGGACGATCCGGGCATGAAGGCCTTGAGCGATTTCCTCGACAAGTATTATCCCGAAGCCGATCGCACCGACGTCAGGGTGGTGTACGGCTACAATGTGGCCCAAGGCCTTGTCCAGGTTCTCAAACAGTGTGGCGACGATCTAACCCGCGCCAACGTGATGAGGCAGGCGGCCAGCATCAAGGACTTCGTACCCGACGGCGTCCTGCCGGGCGTCAAAGTCAACACCTCACCGACCGATTTCGCCCCTATCTCGCAACTTCAACTCGCGCGCTTCGAGGGCAAGACCTGGAAGCTGTTCGGTGAGATCATTTCAGATCATTTTAGAAATTAATCTTCCCGGGCTGTCGTCGCGAAGAATTCGCTTCAAAAATGACTTCCGCGAGGCCGCCGCGGAAGGCCCTTTGTTGCAGCAATCCGCGGACAGGCAGCCGAAAAGCGCAAGATATCCGGTTTCCCTCCAAAGAATTGAAGGGCCTGCGAATGCTTCACATCGAAAGTTGTCAATCGACAAATGGTATCATGCCTTTGATATGGACGACGCGCGCTCGAAATACGATGGACGTTAATACGGGTATTTCTCTCCATATCTTGCCGCGAGTTCGCTCGCTTGCGTCTCACGATCTTTCCTGATTGCAGTAAACTGAACAAGGGCGGACTTGCCTTCCGCTATCCGCAACGTCAAAGCGAACATCTAAAGGCCGCCACGACAAGGCGCGTCAGCGGTTCAACTACGCATATCGGCGGAGTTCTGTTCTGCATATCGCTTGCGCCCGCTTGTTTCAGCATCTTGTCGGCTTCGTCGTTCCGCCCGTTGGGTTCGCCCTCGCCTCCAGATCAAGGCCGATCAATTGATTGAGCCAATACGTGTCGTTTTTTGTCCGATCATACAATACTGTGCGAATATGCTAGTAATTTATTAGCTTGCAATGGATTTCGTTTGCTGCAATGATTGAACCAATGGAGGAAACAATGCGAGGCATCGTCGTCCGTAACATCCCGCGGTCGCCCCCGTCCGTTTGTGCGGACTTTCCGGGATTGGGGGTCGCGACGGTTCATGAGTCCATGGGACGGCAAGGGCTCGCGTTGCCTGTGCTCCGGCCCATCTACACGGGTGCCTCGATCGCCGGCAACGCCGTGACCGTTCTTATTCCTCCGGGCGACAATTGGATGATCCACGTCGCGATTGAAATGTGCCGGCAAGGCGATGTCCTCGTGGTTGCGAGCGAGAGCCCTTGCACAGATGGAGCCTTGGGCGAACTGCTCGCCACGTCCTTGCGGGCCGCGGGAGTGGTCGGAGCAGTGCTGGACGTTGGCTGTCGGGACGTGCGAGCACTGCAAGACATGCAGTTTCCGGTTTGGTGTCGCGCTATTTCGGCGAGGGGAACGGTCAAGGCGTCGCTTGGAAGTGTGAACGTACCAATCGTGTGTGCCGGAATGATCGTAAGCCCCGGCGACTTGATCGTGGCCGACGACGACGGCGTCGCATGCGTTCCTTACGCTAAGGTCCAAGAGACAGGGCAGGCCGCAGCCCAACGCAAGACCAGGGAAGACGTGTCGCGCGAGCAAATGACCGAAAAAAAATTGAGCCTCGACAGACTGGGGATGCGGCCAAAGCTCGCTGCTGCAGGGCTGCGCTACGTTGATAATCTGGCTGATGTCATGGACCAAAGCGAGAAATAGCAGCGTTGTTTGGTTGAACATCGAAAGGAAAGGGCTACTCCATGAGTGAGTCAGTTTCGACGAAATCTTTGCCCCATGTCGGGCCGGGCACGCCCATGGGACGGTTTATGCGCGAATATTGGCTTCCGGCCTTGATGTCCCGCGAGCTCGAGCGCGGAGGCGCGCCCGTTCGACTGATGCTTCTGGGCGAGAAGCTGGTGGCATTCCGGGATGGCAAAGGCGCCGTTGGAGTGATTGACGAGCGCTGTCCGCATCGTGGCGTCTCGCTATTCCTTGGACGCAATGAGGACGCCGGGCTGCGCTGCATCTATCATGGCTGGCAATTCGGCGCCAACGGCCGCTGCGTTGACATGCCAAGCGTGCCTGCTTCGCAACGCTTCCAGGGCAAGGTGCGCGTCAACTCATATCGCACCGCGGAGCGCGCCGGCGTCGTCTGGGTATATATGGGGCAACGCACGGAAGCTCCGCCGCTTCCCGCGTTTGAGGCGACTGTGCTGCCCGACGCCGAAGTCAGCGTGTATTGTGTCCAACGCGAGTGCAACTGGCTTCAGGTGGCGGAGGGCGATCTCGATACTTCGCATTTCGGCTTTCTGCACATGGGCAGTGTCGATCCGGAGGATATGGCTCCGGACAATCTGCTACGTCACACGGCCGAGAATCGCATTCCAGAATTCTCGATGGGTGATGCCCCATGGGGAACCAGTTACGCAGCCTTCCGAGGAACCACGGACGGAAAGACCTATTGGCGGTTCGCGAACTTTCTCTTCCCCTGTTGGACTCAGAGCCCGCAAGGCCCGTTTGAGGATCATATCGATGCTCGCGCCTTCGTGCCGATGGACGATCATCACACGATGTTGTTCCACTTCTCCTGGAAAAGGAAGTCGCCTGCGCTCCGGGCCGTCGACAAGCACGGCAAGCAGTTGCCCGGATTGCGTAACGACAACGACTTCCTACCAAATACGACGGACTGGTTCGGCCGCTGGCGAATTCGCCAGAGCGTCGAAAACGACTGGGAAATGAGTCGATCGGCTCAGCAGGATGGCACGATCTATTCGGGGATCGACAACCTCAGAGTCCAAGATCAGGCCGCTGTGGAGAGCATGGGCTATATCGTCGATCACAACCTTGAGCAGCTCGCGCCCACGGACCAGATGGTCGCCCGCACCAGAAGGCGGCTCGTCAAGGCTGTGCAGGCCTATCTGGCTGGAACGGCACCTCCGGGCGTTGACGATCCCGCCGTATTCTACGCGGCACGCAGCGGATATTTCCTCACGGACAGCCGTGTTGGTTGGCAGGAGGCGTATCAGGAGCGCATGGCGCAAGCCCTGCATCCGGCGCCTCTGGCTGTCGCCGCCGAATAACCGAGGATATCCACACGTGAATGTGAAGCTTACATCGGTCGAAACGAGTTCCGCTCAGGAATGCATCGATATGCGGGTCGTAAAGATCGCATATGCAGGTCCGGGCGTGAACTTCTATGAGTTACGTCCCGTCGCCTTCGAGAGCGTCCCGGAGTTCACTGCAGGGGCGCACGTAGATCTTTATCTTCCCAATGGCGTCGTGAGACAATATTCCATTGCAAACGATCCCGAAGATCGTAGTCGATTTCTATTCGGCATAAAACTCGATCAATCGGGCCGCGGCGGGTCTCGCCTCGCCCACGAGGTGTGCAAACCCGGAGTGATAATTCCGGTCGGCAAACCTCGCTGCAACTTCTCGCTTGTCGAAGATAAGAAGCCTGCGATCTTTATCTCAGGCGGCATCGGAGTGACGCCCTTTCTCAGCATGTCGGCACGGGCGAGCCGGATCGGCATGGACTGGAAACTTCACGCAGCGATCCGCACTCGCGAAGAAGTTGCTCTTTTTTCTTCATCTTGCGGGACTAACAACCGCGTCTTCATACATATAGATGAAGAGCACGATGGGCTGCCCTTGGATCTGGAGCAGATCGTTCGGGCTGCTGAGCCGGATACTCATTTGTACTGCTGCGGTCCTTCGCCCATGTTGGACGCGTTTGAAAAGGCAACTTCCACCAGGGACGGTCATTTCAATCACGTCGAGCGCTTCAGTTCGGAAGTTCCGGCAGCTATTACCGGCGGATTCACCGTGCGACTGTACCGATCCAATCGCACGATCCAGATTCGCTCCGGTCAGACAATCCTCGCGGCGCTC
The DNA here is from genome assembly GCF_006658625.1 of Bradyrhizobium sp. UNPF46. Classification (NCBI taxonomy): domain Bacteria; kingdom Pseudomonadati; phylum Pseudomonadota; class Alphaproteobacteria; order Hyphomicrobiales; family Nitrobacteraceae; genus Bradyrhizobium; species Bradyrhizobium sp. UNPF46. The sequence continues at coordinate 133,887 of NZ_LFJB01000086.1, read as the reverse complement.
CGCGACGCGGGCATCCAGGTCACCACTTCCTGCGAGCAAGGCGTCTGCGGATCCTGCGAAACAAGAATCGTCTCCGGACGCGCAGATCACCGCGATCTGATCCTTACGGACGAAGAAAAAGCCGCTAACCAAACCTTGATGATCTGTTGTTCGGGCAGCTTGGACGATGTCCTGGTGCTCGATCTGTAATTCCCCGCGGAGCCACGTATGAAACTGACAAGCTTTACATGCCCGCATGGGGATAGGTTCGGGATCGTCGTCGATGGCGGCATCGTTGACTTGAGCCGGAGATTCGATAAGTGCCCGGATTTGAAAACGCTGATCTCGACGACGTCTCTTGAGCAGATTGCCCGGCACTCCGGTATGGCTCCGGACTATAACATGTCCGAAATAACGGTCCGTCCACCCATTCCGAACCCCGACAAGATCATCTGCATCGGGATCAACTACCACGCGCACTTGGCCGAGGTCGGTCTACCCAAGCCCGACTATCCGATGGTATTCCTTCGACTTGCATCATCCCAAGTGGGTAATGGCGCCCTCCTGATACGACCCAAAGAGTCGGAACAATTCGATTATGAGGGCGAACTGGCCATCGTTATCGGAAAGAAGGCACGTCGCGTTTCCGAGGAGAATGCTTTCGAATTCGTCGCAGGCTACTCTTGCTACAACGAGGGCACTATCCGCGATTGGCAATCCCACACGAGACAAATCTCGCCCGGTAAGAACTTCCCCGCAACCGCAGCCTTTGGTCCCTGGCTAGTTACGAAGGACGAGGTCCCGGACCTTCGTTCTCTCATTCTGTTAACGAGGATAAATGGGCAGGAAGTTCAGCGGGCCCAACTCGACGACATGATCTTCAGCGTCCCGCAGTTGGTGGCCTACTGCTCTCGATTCACGGAATTGGTTCCTGGCGACGTGATCAGCACGGGCACGACCGGAGGCGTCGGCGCGTACCGAAAGCCCCCACTGTGGATGAAGCCGGGGGATACCGTCGAGGTAGAGATTTCAAGCGTCGGAAAATTGAAAAATTCGGTTGTCGCAGAGTAACTCGAGACAGTCGATCCGGCGCATCTATCGGGGGAATGCAACCTTGAAGAAGAATGTTCTCGGCCGAACCGGGTTGCCAGTCTCGGTGCTGGGATTCGGCTGCGGCTTCGTTGGTGGCCTCATGGTGCAGGGATCGTCTGCCGACCAGGAGGCCGCCGTCGCGCTCTGTGCGGACCTCGGTATATCGTACTTCGATACCGCTCCTCACTATGGGAATGGTCGTTCCGAAGAGAACCTTGGCCGCGCTCTGTCGCGATCGAAGTCCAAGCCGCTCGTCGGAACTAAGGTCATGGTGCCGACCGCAGAAGATGCCAATTTACCCCAAGCAGTCAGGGCTTCCGTCGAATTGAGTCTTAGTCGGCTCGGGGTGGAGCGGATCGAACTTCTGCAGGTCCACAATGGCGTGTCGGCCAATCCGGCAGGAAATGGCCTTCGTCCGGAAGCTGTGCTCGCTGAGATTCTGCCCGAGTTGAAGTCGCTACAGACGGCAGGAAAGGTCCGGTTCATCGGAATCAGCGGCCTTGGAGAGACTAGATCGATCACAAGATTGATAGCCTCCGGTGAATTCGACACCGCCCAACTAGTGCTCAATCTTCTCAATTCCAGCGCCGCATTGCCGGTCGGTTCGAAGCATGAGGCACAAAATTACGACGGTATTCTCAGCTTCGCCGAAAGCAAAGGCATGGGAACGATCGGCATTCGGGCTCTCGCGGGCGGCGCGCTGGTCGGGACGATCGATCGTCATCCGGTCGCACTGGCGAAGGTCGATCCGATAGGATCCGGCACGAGCTATGCCGACGATGTTGAAAAAGCCCGACATTTTATCCCGCTCGTAGAGCAAGGCGCCGCCGAGGACTTGCTCGACTTGGCCGTGAGATACTCGATTTCCTTCGGTCTTTCGACTGTCGTACTCGGCTTTTCGGACATCGACCAAGTCAGAGCTGCCGCAAAGAGCGTTGAGCGGGGGCCGCTTGGCGACGAGATTTTGAAGCGCATCGAGGCGATCCGATCCGGCAGCCTCTCGCTCGATGAGAGAATATCCGGTCGTACTTAGTTGCGATTCGTCCGTCAGCGACACGGAGAGCCTTGATGACGCCTTACGAGTTCAAAGCTTGGTTTGACGGCTTCACCGCCTCTGATGATGGCCCCCCAAGCCTCCCGAAGCGACGAGTCATTAACGAGCGTGTCGCCGAAGTCGACGGGTTCGCCTTGGACGGGAGGATGTTTCTGGAGACGTTCTACACCGCGGCAATCAGCGCCCCGATGCAGCAAACGAGGGCTGATATTCTCCGCGGCGTTACATTCGATAGTGAAACGTTAATGTACTCCCTTGGCCAGGCAGAATCCAATGTTCTTTTCCCCAGCGAGAGCTGAAACGTAAGCGAACTCAGGTTGATGGTGCCAATCATGATCTTTACTGTGTCCATTGAAGAGAACGGTCTCTCATTGCACGGAAAGCGCAGGGAAATGTCGGCGAAAAAGGCAAGTGCGAGCGGATCAACGAGAGGCTCACGCGACCGGCCCGTCTCAAGTTCCTCCCACGCGCAACTTATAGACGATCTGCAGTTTCAACCGGTGGGTGATGCGCGAGCGTTCGAAGATATTGCCAGGCAGATCCGCAGTGAGCTCGCAGAAGGCCGGCTGAAGGTCGGGAGCCGACTGCCATCTGAGCGGGCGATGGCCATCCAATTGGGCGTATCGAGACATGTGCTGCGGGAAGCTCTTCGGTCGCTGGAGAATGCCGGCCTGATCAGGATGCGGAAAGGCGCTACCGGCGGCGCCTTCGTGGCTGCGGGTGGAGGAACCAGCATTGCGGCTGGGATGCTCGATCTTTTCCATATAGGTGCGATTTCGCCCGAGCAACTAACCGATGCCCGCATCTGGATCGGGGGCATCGTCGTCCGAGAGGCGTGCAAACGTGCCACGCCGGTCGATATCGCCGAACTCGAATCGAACATCGACGCTCTCGAGGCCGCAATCACGATTGGCACTCATCCTCAGCGCGTCGAGATCAATTTCCAGTTCCATCGAACCTTGGCGCGAATCGCGGGCAACCCGATCCTCGCCATCATGACGGAGGCGATGCTCAATATCGTACGCGATTTCATCCGAAGCCTTGGCGAGTACGATAGCCGCTTTATTCTCTCTTCGCGAAGGCTCTTCATGAGAAGATTTATTGCGGGCGATGCCGAAGGCGCCGCTCAGGAGCTCGACGAGAGCATCAACCGTCTCTATCGGACCTACCTTAAAAACGCTCGCGCCCTCGGTCTGTCCGATCGCTTCAAAGTCGTGCGAGGCAAGGTCAATAGGGAGTAAATTTAATGAACGGTGCTGAAAGTCTCGCCCGAACGCTCGTCGCGGGCGGCGTTGACTTGTGCTTCGCAAATCCCGGTACGTCCGAGATGCATTTCGTCGTCGCTCTTGATCGCGTCGACGGAATTAGATGTGTCTTAGGGCTCTTCGAAGGCGTCGTCACGGGAGCCGCGGATGGGTTTTACCGAGTCGCAGACCGCCCGGCGTCGACACTCCTGCACCTGGGGCCGGGCTTGGCGAACGGGCTGTCGAACCTTCACAACGCGAAGAAAGCACGATCGGGGATCGTCAACGTCGTGGGCGAGCATACAACATCGCATCGAAATATCGATGCTCCTCTGAGTGCCGACATTGAGGGTATCGCACGTCCGATGTCGCATTGGGTACTCACCTCTCAATCCGCTTTGAGGATCGGAGATGAAACGGCGCTGGCGATCGAGGCAGCCCGCTCAAACCCAGGTCAGATCGCAACCTTAATCTTACCGGCCGACATCTCTTGGTCGCCGTCGAACCGCGTTGGTCAACCGAATGCCCCGCTGGCGCCTCGGAAGGTTCCCGAGGAAGTCGTGGCGGCCGCCGTCGAAGCGCTACGCGGAGAAGGACCTACCACGCTGCTTCTGGGTGATCGCGCGCTCCGCGGACGCGCATTGGAATGGGCCGGCCGCATCGCAGCGAAGAGCGGCTGTAGGCTGATGTCGGAGGCGAACAACGCGCGAATGGAAACGGGTGCGGGTCGCGCGGATGCACCGCGCTATTCCCCTAACGTGGATGCTGCGATAGCGGCTTTTCAAGACACCAGACGCATCGTCCTCATCGGCGCAAAGCCGCCCGCGGCCTATTTCGGTTACCCAGGTCGACCTGGCTTATTGGCTCCCCCCCAGTGTACTGTCCTGTCGACTGCCGCACCGGGAGATGACCTCGAGGGCGCTCTTGAAGCAATCGCTTCCGAATTGGGCGCACTGACCAGCCCGCCGAGAATTCTGAGACCGTCCGTTGAAGGATCACCGACGGGACCGATCACGCCGCAGGGGATCGATGCCGTATTGGCCGCGGTGGTGCCAGAGAACGCCATTGTCGTCGACGAATCGGTCTCAATCGGGCGGACGCTGTATCCGCGTCTCCGGCAGGGCAAGCCCCATGATCAAATGAACAGTATGGGCGCATCGATCGGCTACGCGTTACCGGTAGCAATCGGCGCATCTATTGCAGCTCCCTTGCGAAAGACGATAGCCTTATCGGGTGACGGGAGCGCTATGTACACGCTTCAATCGCTATGGACCATGGCTCGCGAAGCGCTCGATGTGACGATCGTTGTCTTTGCGAACCGATCGTACGAAATACTTCGCGGCGAACTGAAGAGGGTAGGGGCGATCTCACCCGGACGAAAGGCGCAGGACATGCTGAGCCTTGAAAATCCCACCATGGATTTCGTCAAGCTCGCACAAGGACACGGCGTAGAGGCAGGCCGCGCCACGTCGCTTGAGGAATTCCAGTCGGAGATAATGCGCGGGCTGGCAAGCGAGGGTCCATACCTCATCGAAGTCGTCTTCTGATCCGGAGCGGCATCCAGTGTGGCCTCGCGGATGAAACCCAGTTCTAGAGCGTTTTTCGTTTGATGTGAATCGGCACGGTGAGGGGGGTCGCAGAGGGGCGCGCAAAATCAGAGTCGGGTTGCTTTAACGGCAGCGGCGAGGTCGCGCGATGGCGAAGGGATACTCGAAGGAAGGGCGCGGGCGGTAACGCTTGTCGAAGACGACGGGAAGCGGCGCAGTAACTCGGACTCGGCACCTCGACCGCAATCCGCTGTATCGAACGCTGCGCGACGACGGGCAGTGAAAAGGCACTGCCCGGCACGGGCCAGAGCCGCTCGCCGCTCGAGGCGCATCGCCAAGGGCTGCTTGATTTGACCGCAGTGGAGCAGCACTTGAGGCTCGAAGAGATTCGCGGGCGGACTCAACTCCGAGAAGCGGATGAAAACCCGTACGGCCTCGGTCTGTCACTTCTACGCAGGCCATGACATCACTTTCAACAAGACATTACGTAAGCAAATGTCCTCTGGTCAAGAAGCAGAGGTTCGCTGAGCTTGCTGTGCTCCAGCGGCCCGGGCCAAAGCTTCTGATCCCGCACGCCTGCTCACTGGTTCTGTGTTGTCGAACTCCCACGCCGATCATCATTGCACATGAAGGCGGTTTACAAATTTTTGCGTCACCCGAAAGTAACTTTCCTCCAGGAGAAGTCCGAACGGATACTATTCATTTCGCGGGACGAGCTACGGCCGCTTTCACAAGCGGCGGTTTTGTTTGATGAAGTTGCAAGTGCATTTCCGCTGTGTCCTCCTTGAGGACACGTGAGTCATCTGAGGACGCTGCTTCTAGAAATTGTGCTGTCTTCAAGGACACTATTTCGAATGGCCTTGAATGATCGAGGGAAAACAAGCTGTTCCGCGAGATGCAATCGAAGGCGATCGGATGGCATGGGTGTTGCTCTTACTTGGGGGCGCATGACTCTCTGAGCCTATCATTTGATGCTGCGTTGCGAGATAGAGATGAAACCGTACTTAACCCTCCATCACCCGGCGAGTACGCAGCGCTATTACAGCGAGCGTATGTGGCGCGACGACACTTTCTATAGTCTTTTGACGCGTCATGCGTCGGAGCAACCTGATGCGGTTGCGTTGCAGGATGCTCGCCGTGTGCTGACATGGAGCGAGCTGAAGCGTTGGACTGACGGTGTCGCAGCCGATCTGCGCGAATACGGGTTGGGCGGTGGCGATCGTGTGATGATGTGGCTTTCGAACCGCGTGGAGGCGGTTGTCATGTTCCTGGCTTGCGTACGCGAAGGGATCGCGTGCAATCCGTCCATCCACAAGACCTACACATGTGGTGAGGTCGGCGAACTGCTCGAGACGCTTTCGGCACGCGCGCTTCTGACCGAAGATGGTTGGGGAGCCGATCGCGCGACCGTCGACTTCGATGCCGCGCTTGTCCGTATCAAAAGCCTAAAGGTCGTTTATACGCCGAAGGCCTTTCCCCCGCCCGCGTGCAACAATACTCCACCTTGCATGGATCCGGACAAGGTATCCTACCTAGCGTTCACGTCTGGGACGACAGGACAGCCGAAATGCGTTATGCATTCCGACAACACGTTGCTTGCGAATGCGCGAGACTTGGTGGCCGATTGGAAGCGCGGCTCCGAGACGGTAATTCTCTCTCTTTCACCGCTATCGCACCACATCGCGTGGGTAGGCATTGCGCAGTGGCTGCTCACCGGCGGGCGGTTCGTGATGGCCGACCCGCCGGAAGGCATGAGCCGGATTGACTGGATCGAGACGACGGGAGCCAACTATGTGCTCGGGGTTCCGACCCACGCGATGGACATTCTCGGAGAGCAGCAGCAGGTCGGTATAGAGAGGCTCGGCTCTGTAGAGACGTTCTACATGGCGGGAGCTCCGATCCCGCCAAGTGTGGCGTCCGCGTTCGTGAGCCAGGGCATCAAGCCGCAGAACGTCTACGGCATGACGGAGAATTCCTCGCATCAGTACACGCATCCCGACGACGACGCCGAGGCTATCGTCAACACATGTGGACGGGGCGGACGATCCTACGAAGTAAAGTTGTTCGATCCGGCCGATCCGGATAAGGAAGTCGCAGTCGGCGAGGTCGGTCATATCGGTGGGCGGGGCGCTGCATTGATGCTTGGATATCTGGGTAACCAGACGGCAACCGAGGGAAGCTTCAACAAGGACGGCTGGTTTTTATCCGGAGATCTCGGCGTTATTGATGCTAAGGGTAATCTCCGCATCGAGGGGCGCCTCAAGGACCTCATAATTCGGGGCGGCCACAACATCTATCCGTCACATATCGAGGCGATAGCTATCCGCCACCCCGACGCGGGCCGCGTCTCCGCGTTCCCAGTGCCCGACGATCGTTTGGGCGAGCGAGTATGCATCGCGGTGTCGGGCTCGGTCGAAGCGACCGATCTGCTGGATTACCTCCGCCGCGAAGGTCTCTCCAAGTACGACATGCCGGAATACTTTCTCCGCGTCAGTGAATTTCCTCTCACTGCGAGCGGCAAGATCCTAAAGCGCGAATTGGTGCTTCAGGTGCAACGCCGTCAATTAGATCCGCAGCGGATACGAGCGACCGCAAGCACGAACAGCGCGTAGACGAGATCAGGAAAAGTCACAACACATGCGCCCGCTCGATGACATCCGCGTTCTCGACTTCAGCACGCTCCTGCCAGGCCCCTTCGCGAGTCTCATGCTGACTGAGGCAGGCGCCCAAGTTGTCAAGGTCGAGCGGCCGGGTCGCGGGGACGAGATGCGAAGCTACGTCCCGAAGTTCGGGGAAGACAGTGTTAACTTTGCACTTCTCAACGCCGGCAAGCGCAGCATCGCTGTCGATTTAAAGGCCCCGGATGCGGTCCAAAGGCTCCGGCCGTTGATCGCTGAGACCGACGTCTTGATCGAGCAGTTCCGTCCCGGCGTGATGGACCGGCTTGGGCTTGGCTACGAAGCGCTCAGATTAATCAATCCTCGGCTAATCTATTGCTCTATCAGCGGATGGGGGCAAAGCGGGCCGAAAGCCTTGGTCGCCGCGCACGACCTAAATTACCTCGCAGAGTCAGGCATACTTGGCTTGAGCACAGGCGTCGACGGAGCCCCGGTAATACCTCCAGTCCTGATCTCCGATCTAGCTGGCGGCGCCTATCCAGCCGTTATGAACATTTTGATAGCACTGCGTGGGCGAGACAAGAGCAATGAAGGAACTTATCTCGACGTATCGATGGGCGAGAATTTACTGACGTTGGCCTATTGGGGGCTCGGCAACGGTTTCGTTGCCGACCTGTGGCCGGGGGGAAGCGATGCGCTGGTGACCGGTGGTAGCCCACGCTACCAGATCTATCGGACGGCTGACGATAGGTTCCTCGCTGCCGCGCCGATCGAGGACAAGTTCTGGGACAATTTCTGTTCGATCATCGGCCTCGATTTGGTGATGCGAGCTTCTAGCGCTGACCACGCAGCCGTCACCGACGCCGTCGGCCGTATCATTGCGAAGAAGACCGCAGCCGACTGGATGGCGATCTTCGAAGGTAAAGACGTGTGCTGTTCAATCGTCGCTAGTCTGAAGGATGCGGTGATCGATCCACACATCTCAGCACGAGGCGTGCTGGCGCGCAAGATCTCGGTGGATGGCCGCACAATCCCTGCTTTGCCGGTGCCCCTGAATGAGCAGTTCCGTGGATCGAAAGAGGCCAAGCCGCCACGTCTCGGCGCGCATACCGACGAAATCTTGGGCAACTAAGCGGGTTTGGGTGAGGGCTTTTCAGGCTATCGAACACGGAGCGCCATCACGACTAGCGTGCAACGAAATTTCCGATCTCGCGTCTTGTGCGGGGCAACTCCGCGTGGACATTCGGCCGGCAGGCATCAACTACCCGGACGTACTGATGGCTTCTGGCAAGGATCAGGCTGTAAACTTTGCGGGTCGACCGCCGATCAACGATGCAAGAAATCAACTGGAAAGGAAACGCCGTGCCATTCAGCACTATTCTGTATAAAGAAGACGGTCCGATCGGCACGATCACCCTTAACCGTCCTCAAGACGGCAACATGTTCACGGTCGAGATGTGTCATGAGATCCGAGACTGCATCAACGAGATCCGCCGCGAGACGCGAACGCGCGTGATCGTTATCACCGGTGCTGGCGACAGGTTTTTCTGCATCGGTGGCCGCAAGGAAGGCATGGAAAAGACCATGCTTTATGCCGGTGTTTTACCTACGCTCGAAATGTACGAATCCATCGACCGGCTACAGAAGCCGGTGATTGCGAGCGTCAACGGCTTCGCCGTCGGCGGCGGCAACGTTTTGCAGGTAGTCTGCGACTTAACGATTGCTAAGGAAAGCGCCGTATTCCGGCAAGTCGGGCCCATGATGGGATCATTCGATGCGGGCTACGGTACCTGGTATCTCGAGGATCTGGTCGGCAAGAAGAAAGCCAAGGAGATGTGGTTCTGCAATCCGAAGATCTCGGCGGCCGAGGCTCTTGAGATAGGGCTGATCAACAAAGTGGTACCCGACGATAAGCTCAAGGAGGAGACCTTTAAATTCGCGGTGGAAGTCGCCGAGCGCGGTCCATTCGCGCTGGCGTCGATCAAGGCCGCGTTCAACGCCCGGCACGGCGGTGTGTCTGGTCTCGCCCGTGTGTCGCACGATCTTCTGCTGCGGCCGTATCTAGAGACCGACGAAAGCCACGAGCTGTCGGCGTCCTTCGCCGAGAAACGTAAGCCGGATACCCGCAAATTCGGAAGGTAGGCCATGTCCGTCGAACTCACTAGACTGGACGACTGCGCGCTCCTACGTCTAAACCGCCCAGAAGCGCTGAACGCGCTTTCGTTTGGTGTCCTTGAGGAAATCTCGGCTGCCTTAGTGGAGGTTGCCACCTGGAAGGTGCGCGCATTAATTGTCACCGGCGCGGGCGAGAAGGCATTCTGTGCAGGCGCCGACATCAAGGAACTTGGTGATCGGCCGTTGATCGAGTGCAAGCGTGGGAGCGAGCTTGGACAGGCGGCTTTCGCGCAGCTCGACCGTCTTCCGTTCGCCTCAATCGCGGCCATCAACGGTTTCGCGTTCGGTGGCGGTCTGGAATTGGCATTAGCTTGCACATTCAGACTCGGGGTATCGAGGGCGAAGCTCGGTCTTCCGGAAATCAAGTTGGGTCTCATTCCGGGATACGGTGGGACGCAACGTTTGCCGCGCCTGATCGGAGAGGCACGGGCGATGGAGATGATAATTCTAGGCCGTACCGTCGAGGCCGAAGAGGGGGCGCGCATAGGCCTTCTGCACAGGATCGTTGAGGGAAATGTTGTCGATGCGGCTTTGGCGTTCGCGCATGAATTCTCGTCCTTTAGCCTCTTGGCACAAGGCTTCGCCCGGGAGGCGGTGTCACGGGCGCTAGACGTGCCGATCCACGAGGGGTTAAAGGCCGAAGCCAATTTGTCGACTCTTGCCTACGCCACGGCGGACGCGGCGGAAGGCATGACGGCGTTCATGGAGAAGAGGAAGGCGGAGTTCAAGGATGCGTAGCGGTCAGATCATCGTTACCGGTGCGAGCCGCGGGATCGGCGAGGCCATCGCGGTGGAGCTCGCCCGCCGCGGCTTTTCGGTCGCCGGTCTTTCGCGCAGCGGCGCCAGCGCCGCGGGCACCGGCTACGCCTGTGATATGACCGAGGAACGCGCAATCGCAGATGCAATCTCGAAGGTGGCGGAAAACGGGCCGATCATCGGAGTTGTCAATAACGCCGGAGCCCACGAGGCCAAGCGTAGCGCCGAGCTATCGCTCGCCGACTTCGAGACCACCATGCGACTGAATGCGTCGGCGGTGATGGTCGCTTGCCGAGAGAGCTACCCGCACCTGAAAGCGACTGGAGATGCGCTAATAGTAAACATCGGCTCGTTCTTCGACAAGCTCGCGGTAGTCGACAACATGGCTTACTGCGCCTCCAAAGCGGCGGTAGGCGCCATCACGCGTTGCCTTGCCGCCGAGTGGGCGCGCGACGGCATTCGCGTTCTGGACGTCGCTCCTGGATACATCGAGACCGATCTCAACCGCGACTTCCTAGCAAGCGAGAAGGTCCGCGCGTGGCTGAAGCGGCGCGTACCGTCCGGTCGGCCCGGATCGCCCCTGGAGGTGGCACGTCTCGTCGGTGCGCTCTATTCAGAGAACATCGCGTTCCTGACCGGCGAAACCATATACATCGACGGCGGCCAGGGAGCCAATCACTAGATGTCCATCTTCGACCAACTCGAAGGCCGTCGAAACTGGAGCGAGGACGACAAACTCATCCTTTCGCAAGTGAAACGTCTGTGCGCCGATGTGATCGCTCCAAACGCGCGGCACACTGACTCTACTGGCGAATTTCCATGGACGAACGTGAAGGCGATCAACAAACTAGGCCTGAACGGAGTGTATATTCCTGAGGAATTTGGCGGGTCGCCAATGCCGTTTCGACTGTACCTCGCTATCGTCAAACTCATCTCGGAGGCCTGCGCTTCCACTGGAATCATCTACGCGACGAACTTCCACGCGATGAAGCCGCTCATCGAATTCGGAACGACTGACCAGAAGGCGCGCCTGCTTCCATGTATAGCCGACGGCGGTCTTGCGTCACTGGCCATCACCGAGGAATCGGCTGGTTCCGATGCGACCGGCATGAAGACGCGCTTCACAGCCGACGGCGACGATATAGTGATCGACGGCGCCAAATTATTCATTACGAACGGTGACGTCGCCGACCGCATTCTTCTGTTCGGCAAGTTCGCTGGCATCGAGGACGCCAAGAAGGCGATCTCCGTGTTGATCGTCGAGAAATTCACCCTAGGCCTCGAGGTCGTCCGACTCGAGGACAAGATGGGTCATCGCGGTTCGTCGACGGCATCCCTGCGGTTTGACGGCGTCCGCGTGCCGCGTGCAAATCTGATCGGAGAACCCGGAGACGGCTTACGTATCCTGCTGGCGTCGCTTAATCGCTCGCGTCCAAGTATTGCCGCCCATGCTATGGGCATTGCTATGGCGGCCTTTAACGACATGACGGCCTATATGAACGACCGCAAGCAGTCGGGCCGACGCATCGTCGACTTCCAGGCGAACCAGTTCATGCTGGCCGACCTCGCCACCGACCTCGCGATGTCAGAGTGCTGGTTAGACCACTTGGCAGGCCTGATCGATTCAGGCACGACCGATTTCGGCGTCGAGGCGTCGATGGCCAAGATGCGCGCTTCGGACCTTGCGATGCGCGTGACGACTGAAGCAGTGCAGATGTTCGGCGGCTATGGATATTGCCGCGACTATCGCGTCGAGCGGCTGATGCGCGACGCCAAGATCACTCAGATATGGGAAGGCACTAACCAGGTCCACCGGCAACTTATCGGCAGGAGTTTTGCGGCAAAATGACGAGATCAATCAAGACGGTCGGCGTCTGCGGCGCTGCGGGCACGATGGGGGCGGGCATAGCGCTGGTCGCGGCGCGCGCCGGGTTCCGCACCATCTCCTACGACATGAAGGGCGACGCGCTGGAACGCGCCGCCAAACAGTCTACGAAATTCCTCGACAAGTCCGTCGAACGCGGCAAGCTTGATGCGGCCAAGCGCGACGCCATTGCCGGCGCCATGTCCCATACCAGCGATATCGACGAACTGGGCGCATGCGATTTGGTGATAGAGGCCGTGTTTGAGGATCTCGCGACTAAGCGCGATCTGCTCAAGCGGCTCGACGAGGTCTGCGCCAAGGACGCGATCTTCGCTTCGAACACCTCGACGCTGTCCATCACTGAGATCGCATCCGGATCCAGACTGCCGGGGCGCGTCGTTGGTATGCATTTCTGTCTGCCAGCACAGTTGATGAAGCTGATCGAGATGTCGTCGGGCATCCTCACGTCGACGGATACGTTCAAGACCGCCTGGGATTGGACCAAGGCCTGCGGTCAAATGCCGGTCAAGACGGAGGACAAGCCGGGCTTCATCTTGAACGCGCTGCTGGTGCCGTTCAACAATGACGCAATTCGCCTGGTTGAGGCGGGAGTCGCGAGCGCCGCAGACGTCGACAAGGCCATTAGATCGGGTCTCGGCTACAAGATGGGGCCGCTCGAACTTATCGATCTGATCGGGCTCGATACCCAGGTCCGTCTCTGCGAGGCGTTCTACCCCATCACCCTGGATCCACGCGCCGCCACGCCGCCCTTGCTGAAGCGGATGGTCGCTGCAGGCTTGCTCGGACGAAAGTCCGAGAGGGGCTTTTTCGACTACGAAGGCAACGCGATGTTTGGAGCTTAAGCGGATGATCTACGCAATCATTCTGGGCAGTCTGAGCCGATCCTTCCCCAAAGGCGATGCGTTCCTTTTGGGAGCATCGGCGGACACGGCCGACGTCGTGATACACTGCGGATCGCCTTTCGCCGCCGACGCCAGCAAATCCGCGATCCTCATCGAACTCGGCAACGAGAGCCTTGCTGAGCACATCGGCGACGACAGCGATTACAACAACGTTCTTGGCTTCGCGCGATACCGCAATGGCGACGACGTTCCTTCCAGGCTCGTCGAACTGGTCCGGCCGGCCTCTGCATCCGACGCCGCCGTCACCGCGGCCACCGAAGTCTTCAAAAAGGCGGGTTTCGAGGTTGTCGTCTCTGCCGATCAGATCGGTCGGATCATCAATCGATTGGCGATCCCGAAGTACAATGCGGCACTGCGCTTCCTCGACGAAGGATTGGCCACGCAAGCGGATATGGATCTGACCTGCAAACTAGGCCTCGGATATCCGGACGGCCCGCTCGAACGTATCTTCCGTGGTGGCATGGCACGGCACTACGACGTTACGCAAGCGCTGTTTGAGACCTATGGGACACCAGCCTACGCACCTCCGCGACGGGCGATCGTCGCGAGGAACCTCGACCGGAGCCGCGGCAAGAAATGATCTCATTCTCAAGCGACCACCAACATCTCGGAGTCTGAGAATGGCTAACCGTGATCTCAAAAGCCCGTTTGGCGGACGTTTTCCGGACGGATTTCACTTCGGTGATGTACTCGGCATGCGCAGAACGAGCGCAATCGCGGGCGAAGCCTCTTTTGAGATCGAGATCGGTCCAGAGCATCTCAATCGACACGGTACCGTCCACGGTGGGGTCCTCATGGCCATGCTTGACACCGCCGGCTTGTGGGCTGTCTCGGACCCGGCTGAAGATGTGCCGCCGAGGGCGGTCACGGTTTCGCTGAACTGTAGTTTCGTCGGAAGATCGGCGGCAGGAGATTTCAGGATCTTAGCAACTGGACGTATCTCGAAGCGGGGCCGGAGGACATACTTTTCCTCGATCGTTGCGGAAAGCCTTCCTAGCGGCGAGCTCGTAGCTACGGCACAGGGAATCTACAACATAAGCGACTGAAGTGTCTTCGTCGCCCGCCTTTGGTCGATATCATCCGCTTGTGCGTTGGCAACATGACCAAGCTTATGTCCCGTTCATCTGGGACAGCTTCCGGTACAGATAGGATCGCGAAATTCCAAGGCTTTCGGCAGCCTTCTTCTTATTGCCCTTGTGGCGTGCGAGGGCGTCACGGATTCCCTTATTTTCGACTTTGTCGAGTATCGAGCGCAGTCCGTCTGTGGCCATCGTGGGGGCGGATGCGGCAGACGTAGGGAGCGCTTCGGCCTGGGATACGGATTTCATCTCGGTCAGATCGCGAACCTTGATCATAGTGCCGTCGCAGAAGGCGAAAGCTCGCTCGATCTCATGTTGAAGTTGACGGATGTTGCCCGGCCAAGGCCTTTCCATCAGAGCCGTCAGCGCGTCGTCGTCTATCGACGGCGTTGGGCGCGCGTGACGATAGGCTATATCCTCAAGAAATTTTGAGGCCAGCGGTGGGATGTCCTCTATACGCTCCCGCAGGGGAGGTAATGTGATCACGATAGGCGATATCCTGTAAAACAGATCGAGGCGGAAAGTGCCCGCTTCGACCAGCGACTGAAGGTCTCTATTCGTTGCAGATATCAGCCTAAATTCAAGTTGGCGGGGCTTGTCGCCACCGATGCGTTCGACGATACGATCCTGCAACACACGCAGTAACTTCGCTTGGACTTCCAGCGGCATGTCGCCGATCTCGTCGAGAAATATAATGCCCTCGGTCGCCTGCTCGAATTTACCTTTTCGTCCCTTCTTGTCGGCTCCAGTGAAAGCGCCGGGCTCGTATCCGAACAGTTCGGATTCGACAAGTGTCTGAGGCATCGCGGCCGCGTTCACGGCAACCATAGGGCCGTCTCTTCGCGGACTTAGACGATGGAGAGCGTGAGCGACTAATTCCTTTCCAGTACCACTCTCGCCGCGGATGAGTACGGGAATCTCTAGCGCAGCGATCTTCACGATCTCCGCGCGAAGCCGCTGTACGGCGGGACTATTGCCTACGATGCTGTCGAGCCCGTACTTCTGCGATTTCAGTGTTTCAGTCTCGCGCTTGTAGAATTCGACCTGCCCCTCAAGGGCGCGTATCCGTGCATTTAGGATGGCGAGTTGTTCGGGCCCCTTGAACATCACTCGGCCATACGCTCCAAGGACCTTGTCCTTTCTGCGGATGGGGATCCTGGAAACTATTCTATCGGACCCGCGCATGTGCTGTATGGTGCCAACTTCCGCTTTGCCGCTCTTCACGACCTTATGCAGCCGAGTTCCTTCCACGACGTCCTCGATCGGTCGCGTTCGGGCCTCTCCCGGCTTTAGTCCAAAGAAGCGCTCGTGGACCGGTGACATGTAGGATATGTGTGCTTCGTCGTCGACGATAATCATGCCCTCGAAGGGGTCCGTGAGAAGCTGCTCCATCAGCTCCCAAGCGAAATCAACGCTCGTCAGAAAATCGAATACGGCGTCTCCCGGGGGGCCGCTGATGATGATAGCGTCGCAGCCTGTCACGGATATCACCAGAACGATATACGTTTGGCGATCGAGCGTCATAGGATTGATGCGCCGGATCCGTGCCTCCGCGATCCAATCAGGATCGAGGGCAAGGCTTTTCACGCGAGGATCGCTGCCGACGCCACTCGAATGAACTATTCTCGTTCCGTCCGATAGGATAAGGCCGCGGCCGTCCAGACTATGGTCAAGCGGTAACATGATCCGCGTTTGGCTCCCTAGGTGTAGTTCTTGAGGACACCTAACCACATGGGGGAAGGGGATCGCAATAATGCATTGCGCAGAAGTGTATGCACTAAAGACAACGCAGGTCGTCCAGTGGCCGGTTATTCTCGCCAAGCTCGGCCCTTCTTGAAGGCCTCAACCGTCTCCAGATCGAGCCAGCCGCTCAGCGCTTCATCGGGCGTACTCGGAGTGTTCGGAGCCCGCGGAGTTTCGGGAATGCTTCGACTGAAAAGCGGCGCCGGGGCAGGTTGGTTGACTCCGTCGAGCTCAATAAACGACTTTCGCGCCACCAAGTGAGGATCGACAAAAGCGTCCTCTACAGTGTCGACGATCGTGACGCAGCAGTCGGTGCCGTCGAATGCGGCTCGCCATTGCTCTGCAGTTTCGTATATCAGTCGGGAATTTTTGCTGAGACAGACATCGGGACCGAATCCCGGCCGAAAGCCTTCGATCAGCCCAATCGGCGTCCACCAGTTTCACGGTCTGCAGCTTCTTGAGATTTAGTTTCAGAACCTTTCGGCAGCCTGGCACGTTCGATGCCAAGCCCAGCATCGGCCTCTCGATCGATGCGAAGAACTGTGGCCTCAAATCGGCGAGAAGCATCGCTCAGAACGGCACCGGTCCGAGAGCGGGAAACTCTAAAACCTTCAAGCCATTCAACGGACCCATGCCATCTCGCTTCGATGGTTCATCGTCAGAACATTTCAGGAGAGGACACGAGCAGAGTATAGCGACGCGATTTCGACGTCAGTTCGCCCGAGCGAAGAAAGAATCTGGGTGGTGTGTTCGCCGAGCCCGGGTACCGCGCCGTTCGCGCCGATTTCGGCTCCGGGACAACCCGGTATAGCAGCGACGGGCAATGAACCCACGCCGGCGAACGGAAGGGTTTGGTATCCATCGACCGCCTTGACGTGCGCGTCGGCCAGCCAATCCGTGTAGCTCTTGATGGGACTCGCCATGACGCCTCGCTCGAGCATAAGAGCGACCCACTCGTCAGTCGTGCGCGTTCGCAATTGGTCAGTCAGCACGCGGTTCATTTCGTGCCGGTTCGCGTTTCTGCCGTCGACAGAGCTAAATCGCGCATCGGTGGCCAATTGCGGACATCCGAGTATCCCGCAAAGTACCTCGAAGGCGCGCGATCGCATGGTGCTCAGAAGAACATGACCGTCAGCAGTTTCGTAGACCCCAGACGGGGAATACAGCGGTCCGGGGCTAGGACCCTCCGAGGCGGCTTCCATCAATTTTGCAGCCTGGAATGCGGCGGCGCTTTGCATCAGACTCATGTCGATGAACGAGCCCGTGCCGAACCGTACCTTACGCATCAAGGCGGCGCTTACGGCCTGGAACCCATACAGTCCGGTGACGGTGTCGATAACGACCATGCCTTGCCGGTGCGGCTTGTCGACCGATCCGTTCATCACCATCATTCCGGAGTAGGCCTGTATCACCCCGTCGACGGCGGGACGATCGCGGTTGGGTCCCTGCTGACCATATCCCGAAACCGACATGTATATGAGGTTCGGATTGACCTTGATTGCATCGGAGTAGCCCAAGCCAAGTCGGGCGGCGACACCAGGGCGGAAGCTCTCGATCACCACGTCAGCCCCCGTAACCAGATCGGTTGCAATTCGACGTCCTTCCTCCTTGGTGAGATCTATAGCTATCGATCGCTTGCCCCGGTTAAACGCAACGAAGTGAATGGTATTTTTGGCCTTCGCTTTCCCGAGGATGCGTCCCCAGTCCCCTTCCGGCGGCTCAATCTTGATGACGTCGGCTCCATGCAGAGCCAACAGCATGGCTGCATGCGGTCCAGCCACCCCTTGGCTCGCGTCGATTACCTTGAATCCCTCGAACGCTCTTCGCATGCGCAGCAATCCTATCTGTGATCTTGCGTGAGGAGATTTTGCATTTCTTGTGCCGTCCCGAAACGCGCGGGTCAGAGGCATAGAGCTGCCATGTGTGTGCGCGTCGAAAACAGTCGACCGGACAATTGTCGCAAACGGCGACACCTAACGCGGCCGAGAAGGGAAATTGGCCATGCAGGGGGACTAAGCGGCACTTGGCATGGGCCTTGCGGTATCAAGCAAAAGGGGATCTCGCAATGCGTTCTTACGTCCGGTGCCTGTTGGGGTTGTTGTTGCCGGTTTGCGCCGCGAACGCACAGGAAGTGCCCGGGGTAACCGACAAGGAAATCAAAATCGGTCAGACCATGCCGTACAGCGGGCCTGGCTCTCACTATTCAACTATCGCGAGAGCCAACGAAGCGTACTTCCAGTTGGTGAACGACAACGGGGGCATCAACGGTCGGAAGATCAAGCTCGTTAGTCTAGACGACGCCTATAGCCCTCCCAAGACCGTCGAGCAGACGCGAAAGCTCGTTGAACAGGAGGATGTGCTGCTGATTTTCGACACTCTAGGAACGGCGACAAACGCTGCGATTCAGAAGTATTTGAACGCCAAGAAGGTGCCGCATCTCTTTCCGACGTCGGGGGCGACCCGGTTTGCCGATCCGGGGCAATTCCCTTGGACCATGGGTTGGCAGCCGAACTATCAATTGGAAGGTCATGCCTTTGCGACCTACATTCTGAATAATCATCCAACCGCGAAGATCGCAATTCTTTATCAAAAGGACGATCTCGGAAAAGACTACATTAAGGGCCTTCGCGATCGGCTTGGCGATAAGGCTGACGCCATGATCGTGACGGAGTTGAGCTACAACATCTCCGATCCAACGATCGACTCGCAGATCGTGACACTTCAGTCCACCGGTGCTGACGTGTTCATGAACTTCGCCACGACCAAGTTCGCGGCCCAAGCCCTGCGCAAAGCTCATGAATTGAATTGGAAACCGATGCAGATGCTTGCGACTGTCTCCGCATCGGCAGCCGTCCTGAAGCAGGTCGGAACCGAAGCAAGCTCGGGAGTTCTGGCGCTCCATTACCTGAAGGATCCGGCAGATCCGAAGCTGGCTGATGATCCCGGGCTCAAGGAGTGGTTGGCTTGGATGAAGAAGTACTATCCATCCGGGGACGTGACGGATGAGTTCAATGTGCTTGGCTATTCGAACGCTCAGACGCTTGTTCAAGTTCTCAAGCAGTGTGGAAACGATCTATCGCGCGAGAACGTCATGAAGCAGGCTCAAAATCTCGATATGCAGCTTCCGATGGCCCTGCCAGGAATCCGGCTAAAGACCAGCGCGACCGACTATGCTCCGATGAAGGACCTCCATATGGCGCGATTTACTGGAGAGGGGTGGGAACTTGTCGGCTCGATCATTTCGGGGAAATGAGAACGAAGGAGGATCGGCGAGTCCGATCCTCCCGTTCATCTAAAGCGTCCGTCGATCAGCGTCAGACGGAGGAAGAAACCCCGGCAAAGTCAGCATTGCGCTTTTCAACGGCCGCCTTGAGACCTTCCTTGAACTCGTTGCTTGACATGGCTAACGCCTGTCCGAGACCTTCGAAGGCAAACATGTCATGGAGACTGGTCTCGAAGGTGCGAGCCATCAATTGCTTGGCCAATCCCATGACCTCCGAGGGTCCATCAGCAAGCCTGCGTGCTTCGGCAAGGGCTTCCTCCCTCAACGTATCGCTCGAACAGACTCGCGTGACCAGTCCCTGATTAAGCGCTTCCTGGGCAGTCCAGGTTTGATTGCCGAAGAGGAACGATTTCGCCCGTGCCATTCCGATCAATCGGGGAAGATGATACATCATGCCGATGTCGGGCACGGCACCGAGCCGAAAGAAGGCGGCCATGAACTTCGCATTTTCCGCAGCGAAGAGAACGTCACCGCACAGGGATAGGCCCATTCCGCCGCCCGCGGCATGACCATTCACCGCCACCACCATCGGCTTGTTGAGGGAGATGAGCGGGATAAGCCAATCCTTGAGCGCCGCAAAGCGCCGGTGCACCGACCAAGGATCGGAGGCGACTTCGAGCATCTTGAAGTCCCCGCCGGCGCAGAACGAAGGACCCGCTGCTGCCAGCAAGACGGAGCGTGCGGAACGATCGTTTGATGCTTCCTTAATCGCGGCTCCGAGTTCGTCCCGAAGTTCCGAGGTCAGCGAGTTTCTGGTGCTCGGATTGTTGAGCGTGATGATCATGACCGATCCGTCCCGATCCACTTGAATTTGCTTTGAATCCATTTCGTGTCCTCTCTGTTGCAGGATGTCCGGTGCAAACGATATGCCGGGCAAATCTCGTCATGTTTCGCCTCGCTCGCGGAAGTCATGTGTATGCATTACAGACAGATGTAGTGCAGCGTGTGTCACCAGTGAACACCGTGTGACCAGGACAGCCAAAAATTTGGAGCAATGCATGCTCTTTACGGGGGTGGCATGGCCCTTGCTGTCAGACAGGACCGGGCGATGCTTCAAAAACCGTCGAGCCGCGAGTCAGGAAACGTTCCTTGTCAGCAGATATTGTGCAACTGCAAAGCCGTGATCGCATTGCGATCATTACATTGAATCGGCCCCAGCAGCGCAATGCGCTGTCGATCGAGATGAGGGGCATGCTGGCCAAACGTCTCGATGAAATCGATGACAGTATACGCGTGGTCGTGCTGCGGGGCGAAGGGGTTTCATTCTGCGCCGGGGCCGACCTCGGAGACGTGCCTGACTCTCCGATGGCTTGGAGAGACCGAATCGTTACTGCGCAAGACCAGCATCTGCGCATCGTCAACATGAAACAGACAGTCATCGCCGCAGTCCAGGGGGCGGCCTTTGGCGGAGGCGCGTCGCTTGCACTAGCCGCGGACATCCTCGTCATGGACGAGAACGCGAGTCTGGGATTTCCATTCGTCAAGCTGGGTGTCGTTCCGGACGGGGGGGCAAGCTTCCTGCTGCAAGCCAAGGCAAGCCCTGCGGTCGCGCTCGACGTCCTCCTGTCAGGGGGCGTCATACTCGCCGAGGAAGCGAGAGCTCTAGGATTGACGCGTCGCATTGCGCCCGCGGGCGAGCTCGAGGAGCGCGTCATGAAGATTGCCGAGGAGCTTGCGTCGCTTCCTGCCGAAGCCCTGCAGCTAACGAAATCACTGTGCGCCCAGGCGTGGGCGGCCCATCTTCCCGGAACGTTGCGGCATGAGGCGGACGCCTTCGGCCTGGCGACAGCGTCAGAAGGGCATAGGACCGCCATGGCGGCTGCAAAGGCGAGAGTTAAAAAGGCGAGATAGCATGTTTTCGGCAGATCTATTGAAAGGTCGTGTAGCTCTCGTCACGGGAGGCGGCAGCGGCATCGGGAAAAGCATTGCAGAGCAGTATCTCGCGCTCGGCGCCAAGGTAGCGATCGTCAGTCGTAACGCCGAACGATTGGAGAGCGCTGCATTGTCGCTACGTACCCAAGGCGCGTCCGAACTTGCCACGTTCCAGGCAGACGTCAGGAGCTACGACCAGGTCACGGCCGCGGTCGACGCCGTCGTCGAGCGGTTCGGATCTCTCGACATTCTCATCAATAATGCGGCGGGAAATTTCTTCTGCCCGACGGCGGAAATGTCTTCGAACGCGTGGCGCACCGTAATCGACATCGACCTAAACGGAACGTTTCATGGATGCCGCGCTGCTTACACGCATCTCCAGAAATCAAATTGGGGCGGCAGCATTATCAGCATCATTACAATGCAGGCTCTTTCTGGCTGGCCGGGCGCTGCGCATGCCGCCGCCGCCAAGGCGGGTATTCTCTCGCTCACGCGCACGCTCGCCGTAGAATGGGGAGGCGAAGGCATCAGGGTCAACGCGATTTCTCCGGGACCGATCGGGGATACGGAGGGCGCTAAGCGGATCTACGAAGATCGCGGCCGCGCCGATCAGGAGCGCAATCGCGTGGCGCTCGGACGCTTCGGCAAAAAGCAGGAAGTCGCGAACGCCGCAGCTTTCCTCGCGTCTGATCTGGCGAGCTTCGTCACTGGTGAAAACCTCATCGTCGATGGTGGCCGTTGGCTGAAATACATCGCAGAAAAATAGAAGAGGACGCAACAAGTGGAAAAACAACTCCCGCTTCCAGTAGCGAACGCGGACTCCGCCACCTACTGGCAATCCGCGAAGGAAGGAAAGCTGGTTCTCCGACGATGCAACTCCTGCGGCGAAACGCATTTCATGCCGCGATATTTGTGCCCTTTCTGCTGGTCTGAGAACCTCGAATGGGTCGAGGCTGCAGGCAAGGGGACGGTTCACAGCTTTACAATCATTCGACGCGCCTCTTCTCCCGCCTTCGCTGGGCTCACTCCGTATGTCGTCGCGTTGATCGACCTGAAGGAGGGGCCGCGCATGATGAGCAACATCGTCGGCGATGGTGCGCTGAACGTAAAGATCGGCGACAGCGTCACGCTCGGATTCGAGGACCGGGAGGGAGCCAAACTTCCTCAATTTTCGCTAGAGAGGGGCCGCCCGTGAACTTCGAGGATAGCGACGAGCAGAAACTAGTTCGAGATACCACGGCGTCATTCGTGAAGCGTCATTGCAGGTCGGCCGATGTCCGCCAATGGGACCGTGCCGGGCAGTTACCGGAGCACGTCTACGCAGCCATGGCCGAAGCCGGTCTGCTGGCGATGATGGTTCCCGCCGAGTATGGGGGGGTGGGCTCGCCGATAGCCGACTGCGCCATCGCTCTGGAGGAAATAGCCAGGCCGAGCGTGGACTTCGCGACGCGCCTGGCGCTCATCGGCTGGGGAGCGATGATCCTCGCCGATTTTGCAAGCGACCAGATCAAGTCGGAAGTCCTCCCCAAGGTGGTCAAGGGTGAGACCAAGCTGTCATTCAGCCTGACCGAGCCGGGATCGGGGTCGGACGCGGCCTCGCTGCAGACGAAAGCCCGACGCGATGGCGGCGACTACTTGATCTCGGGCCAAAAGCTCTACTCTTCCGGAGCGCACGCGCCAAACAACATGATCGTGCTGGCCGCGCGGACGAATCCGGACGTCAAGAAGCACGCCGGCATCTCGCTGTTTCTCGTTCCCAACGATCTTCCAGGCATCACAATCAACAGGCTCGATGTGGTCGGCCGCCGCATCCTGGGTCTCTGCGAGGTCTTCTTCGACGACGTGCGTCTTCCCAAGAGGATGCTGATCGGCGAGGAAAATAGCGGTTGGAAGTACATCAACAAGCATCTGGAGCGGGAGCGCATCCTGCTGGCCGCCAACTACCTCGGCAACGCGCGAGCGGCAGTCGACGATGCGGTTCGCTACGCATCCGAGCGGAAGCAGTTCGGCAAGCCGATCGCCGAATTCCAAGCTATAGCCCATCTGCTATCCGACATGGCGACCGACCTCGAAGCCGCCCGGTGGATCACCGCAGCGACGGCCTGGCGCTACGACCAGGGCCTATCCTGCGTGAAGCAGGCATGCATGGCGAAGCTGTTTGTGTCGGAGATGTTCGCGCGAGTAACGACGCAAGGCATGCAGATACTGGGGGGCGCCGGCTACACCCACGACCACGACATGCAGCGGTACTGGCGCGACGCGCGCAACGCCACCATCGGCGGGGGCACCTCGCAAATCCAGCGCAGCCTGATCGCACGGGAGCTCGGACTATGACGCAGGTCAAAGGCTACATCGAGAACCGTACTCAACTGTTCGGCCGGAAGGAACTCGGACGGCTGATCAACCCCGCGAGCATCGCGGTCATCGGCGCTTCGGAATCACCTGGCTCCTTTGGTGCGCGCACCATGGAGAATCTCGCGACATTCCGCGGGAAAATATATCCCATCAATCCGAAGCGACCCCAGATATTCGGTCACAAGGCTTATCCGACGATTGAGGCTCTTCCTGAGACACCCGACGCCGTCGTAATTTCAGTGCCCCAGGAGCACGTGGTGGATCTCGTCAGACGGTGCGCCGTAAAGGGCATCGGCGGGGCCATCGTCTATTCGTCGGGTTTCGCCGAGCTCGGCACCGAAGAACGGACGGCCGCGCAGCGCGAGCTCGCGGAGATCGCGCAGTCTACGGGCATGCGGATCATAGGACCCAATTGCGTTGGCATCATCAATTTCGCCTCGAAGATCGGCATGCACTTCATGCCGAAGTTCAACGAAATGCCGATCCTCGTTGGCGGAATCGGTCTAGTCAGCCAGAGCGGTGGCCTCGGATACACGGTGATCCAGGCGCTGCAGAGAGGGATTGGCTTCTCGCAGTTTCTGTCGGCTGGAAATTCGAGCGACGTCGATATCTGCGATTTGATTAACTATCTCGTTGATGACGAGAACACGTCAGTGATCGCGTGTCTGTTCGAGGGGATCAGGGACGGCGAGCGGTTCATCGAATCCGGACGGCGGGCTTTCGCCGCCAGAAAGCCGCTTATAATCTACAAAATGGGACGGAGCACGATTAGCAAAAAGACGGCTCTCTCCCATACCGGCACGCTGGCGGGTTCCAATGCGGCTTACGATGCCGCATTCCGTGAAATCGGCGCCATCGTCGTCGACAATTGGGAAGAAGTGCTGGAGACGGCCTGCTTCTTTGACCGCGCTGGCGTGCCGCGAGGCTCGGGCGCCGGCGTGATGGCAAGCTCCGGTGGCGCCGCGGTGATCTCTGGAGACAAGGCCGAGGAGTACGGGGTGGCGATGCCGGCTCCGCAGCAGGACACCGTGGCAAAGCTGTCGAAACTTGTCCCGGACTTCGGATCGGTATCTAACCCAACAGACATGACTGCCGAGACGATGAAGAGTTTTGACCTCTACAGCGCCTGCATCAAGGCGTTTGCCGACGATCCAAGTTACGCCGTTGTGGTTGTTCCGATGTTGTCGGCTCAGAAGCCGATCACCACGGACAGAGCGATCCATCTCGACCAGCTCGCGGCAGAGCTCTCAAAGCCGATCTGTCTGGTCTGGTTCAACGAATGGTTAGAGGGTCCCGGTAGCGAGATTTACGACAAGAGCCGGCAGATATCGATGTTCCGCTCGATGGGCCGGTGCATGAAGGCGATCCGCTCGTGGCTCGATTACTACGGCCGGCGCCAGTTCTGCGGTCCGAGTGAGGCCAGGCTTAGTGGCATCGGAGCCAAGGCGGCGGCGATCGCAGCCCTTGCGACAACCAGCCAAACGTACGTTCTCAGCGAAGCGCAGTCAAAAAAACTCTTCTCGCTCTATGACGTACCCTTTAATCGAGAAGCCCTTGCAAAGACCGTTGAGGAAGCGGTCGCATGCGCCGAAACCCTGGGGTACCCCGTGGTTCTCAAGGCCGACTCTCCCGATATCCACCATAAGACTGAGGTCGGCGTCGTGCGCCTGAACCTTGGCGATGCCGATGCCGTGCGCGCCGGTTATCGAGAGATCGAGAAGGCGATCGCGTGGCTGAGTGGCTCGGTCACTGTCAACGGAATTACCGTCCAGGAGATGGTCTCGGGTGGCATTGAGTTGATGATCGGCGCCTCCGTTGATCCGCAGTTCGGACCTCTGATCACGTGCGGCTTCGGTGGTACCTCCGTCGAGATATTTGGCGACGTGCAGACCAGACGTGCCCCGGTGAGCGTCGACCAGGCGCTTGAAATGCTCCGGTCGCTCCGCGGCAGCGGCATCCTGTTCGGCTACCGCAATCAGGCACCGGTCGACGTACATTCTGTAGCCGAATCCGTCTGCCGTATCTCCGAAATGATAGCCGACTTGCGCGAAGAGATCGCAGAGCTGGATGTCAACCCGATCAAAGTATCAACGGCTCGGGCCGTAGCAGTCGATGCGCTGATTGGATTAAGCAGGAAGAAGGATTTGGAATGAATAGGTCTGCATCGGGAAAAGTGGCAATCGTCGGAGTCGGAGAATCAGAAATCGGCAAAGTGCCGGGAATGACCGGGTTGGGCCTGAATGCCCAGGCTGCGAAACGCGCGCTGGACGACGCTGGCCTCAAAGTGTCTGACATCGATGGGGTACTCACGGCATACTCGTTTACTGAACCGTACTTCATGCTCGGATCCGTTCTCTGCGAATACCTTGGACTTAGGCCGCGCTATAACGCGTCTCTGATCGTTGGAGGAGGATCGCCCGCCATCATGCTAAAGCATGCGATGGAGGCGATCCTTGCAGGTAGCGCGAACACGATTCTGGTCTGCGCCGGGGAGAATCGCGCGACCGGACAATCGCGCGATTCTGCCGTCTCTGCCTTGCTGGCCGTCGGTCATCCGTACTTTGAACAGCCATATGGCGGATCGATCCCGGGCTTTTATGCGATGATCGCCCAGCGACACATGCACGTCCATGGAACGACGCGCGAGCAGCTTGCTCACATTGCGGTAAATACGCGCCGGCACGCGCTGTTGCATCCAAACGCGCACATGAAAACTGCAATAACTCTGGAGGACGTACTTTCGGCGAAGCCGATCGCGGACCCGTTGGGTATGCTCGACTGCTGTTTGATTTCAGACGCCGGTGGCGCCTTCATCGTCACGACCGCGGAGCGGGCAAAAGATCTCAAGTCCAAGCCAAGCTATCTGCTCGGTATTGGAGAGCATCATACGCATGAGCACTTGATGTGCGCTCCGAGTCTCACGGAATTCGGCGCCAAGCAATCGGGCGCAAGGGCCTACGAGATGGCCGGACTGAAACCCGCCGATATCGACGTCGCCCAGTTGTACGACTGCTTTACGATCGTACCACTGATCGAGCTTGAAGAACTGGGATTTTGCCAGCCGGGCGAGGGCGGTGCTTTCTTCGCCGACGGCAGAGCGTCAATCGGCGGCGAGCTACCGGTGAACACGCACGGGGGCATGTTGTCGCACGCCCATGCAGGCGCTGCGGGCGGGCTGTTTGGCATCGTCGAAGGCGTTCGACAGCTTCGCGGCGGGCTTGGACCCCGTCAGGTGAAAGATGCTGAACTTGCATTAATCCACAACGAGGGCGGCATTCTGTCTTCGCACTGCACGCTGATCCTCGGAAATAAACCGAACTGAAAGGACACGAGATGGTCAACGCCAAACCACGCGGACATTATTTCGACGATTTTGAGGTCGGCCAGGAGTTCGAAAGCCCGGCCCGGACCGTGACGCAAACCGACATCATCAATTTCGCCTGCCTGTCGGGCGATTTCAACGAGGTCCATACGAACTTCGAGTACTGTAAGACTACGCAATTCGGGGAGCCCATTGCCCATGGCCCGCTCGTCTACGCGATCATGGGCGGATTGCAATACGCGAGCGGTATCAACGACGGAACCTTGCTGGCGCTGCTGCAGATCGACAAATGGCGCCTGCTGGATGCTGTCAAGCACGGCGATACGATCCGGCTCCGCTCGAAGGTCGTCGAAAAAAAGGAAAGTAGCAAGCCCGACCGCGGCGTTGTCACCTTCAAGAGGGAATGCGTGCGTCACGACGGACGTGTCGTGCAGGAAATGCAGGCCACCCTGCTCTATCGGCGCCGGCCGAAATAGGCGGCGTTCCAAGGCTCGGTCGTCACGTAGGAAAAGCTCTAGGGACGGTAAATGCATCTGTTTGAAAATAACGAAGAGTTCGGATTATCTGACAACCAAGTGCAGATGCGCCAGAGTGTCATTGGGCTCCTTCGGGAGATGCTACCTGCGTCCAAGGTGGCGGAACTCGACGATAAGAGCGAGTTTCCATTCGAAGCGTACGCGGCTCTCGCGGAGGGGGGCTGGCTCGGTCTGCCGCACGATGAGCAATACGGAGGGGCAGGCGGAAACTATATGGACCTGGCCGTCCTGATTGAGGCGATCGCGTATCACAATGCGCAGATGGCTTCGGCCTACCTGACGACGGTGGTTTACGGCGGCATGCACCTGAAGTTCGGCGCCAGCGAACAGTTGCGGGCGTCGCTACTTCCGAGGCTCATCGCCGGACAGCTGCGACTTGCCTTCTGTTTGACGGAACCCGACACGGGTTCTGACGCCAGCGGCATTCGCACGAGGGCGCTGGCAAAGAACGAAACTTTCGTGATTGACGGGCAGAAGGTCTATATCACCTGCGCCCATGTGGCCGATTACCTCGTCGTTGCGGCGAAGACAGATCCGGAGGCGCGACATAAAGGCATCACGCTCTTCCTCGTCGATGCCAAGGCGAAGGGGGTGACCATTCGGCCGCTCCGGGGTCTCGGCAGGCGAATGATCCATACCAACGAGGTTTTTTTTGACGGTGTCGAGGTCCCTACAACCCATGTGCTTGGCGGGGTCAACGAAGGCTGGAAGAACATCATGCGCGGGTTGAATGTCGAGCGGTTGTTGCTGTCCGCGGCGGCCAGCGGCAATTGTTACAGGATTGTAGAATCTGCAATCGAATTTGCGCAGCAGCGTAAGCAGTTCGGTAAGCCAATCACCGAGTACCAAGCCATCAGCCACAAGATCGCTGACATGCGCAGCATGGCCGAGATATCGCGCGTGATGACTTACCGGCTTGCATCGCTGATGGACGAAGGCGTCGCGCCGAACACGGCAGCGGCCGTTACGAAGATCTTCGCTACGGAAAGCAATTCCAAATGCGCGGACACCGGTATCCAGATCATGGGCGGTGCGGGACTGATGATGAGTTCGGAAATGCAGATGTATTTCCGGGACTCCAGGGTCGGCACGATCGGCGGAGGTACCAGTGAAATCCTGCGCAACGTGATCGCCAAGTCGATGCTCACATAAAGGGACGGGACAAATGCGCGCAATCTCTCGACGAACATTCCTGGCCGGAACGGGTGCACTCGCGGTCGGAGGGCGCAGCGCGCGCGCGCAAAGCGAGCGCGCGGTGCGGGTCGGAATGATCTTGCCGATCAGCGGCAATCTGGCCCAGTACGCCGCCAACATGTTCCCACCGTTCCGCTACGTGATCGATAGGATCAATGCGGAAGGCGGAATTAAGAGCATGGGCGGCGCCAAGATCGAACTTGTCGTGGCCGACAACGCAAGTGGCAGCGCGGGGACGGCCAGCGAGGCCCGGCGGTTGATCACACAGGAGAAGGTATCCTTTATCGCCGGGCCACTGGTAACGAGCGAAATGCTCGCGCTGGTTCCGGTGCTCGACGAACACAAGATCCCGGCGCTCTCTTTCACGAGCGGCGACAGCCGGTCGAAGTATCTCTTTACGATCGGGCTGCACTACGAAAAGGGATATGCGGCGCCGCCGATCGATTTCTTGACCCATCTGGTCAAGGAGAAGCAGCGCAACATCAAGTCCGTAGCGCTCGTCTATTCGAACTACGAAGCTGGACAGCAGATTGCGAATTTTCAGGAGAAGATGATAACGGCCGCCGGTCTTACGGTCGTGGCACGGATTCCGGTCGACCGCACTGCGCAGGATCAGACGTCCACCATACTTCGGATCAAGTCGGTGAAACCTGACGCCGTCGCCGGCCTGATACTGACTCGCGAGGGCGTCCTGATGCAGCAGGCGCGGGCGAACCTGCGATACAACGACACCACGTTCTTTGGCTGCGGGGCCGGCTACGCGGATGTTTCGCTCTGGACAGAGCTCGGACCGAAGCTGGCAGAGCAGGTGCTCACTCGCAATCTCTTCGCTACCAATGGCTTCGTGGCCGGCATCGAACTGCCGGCGGCCAAGGAGATCGTCACCGATTTGCAGAAGGAGATCGACGCAAAGAAGATGCAGGGCCCAATCGGTCATTATCAGATCTGGGGCGCACAGGGGGCCCGGCTCATGCAGGCCGCCTTCGAACTCGCCGGGTCGAGCGATCGTGAGGCGCTGAAGAACGCCTTCGAAAAGGTCAGGATCGAACAGGGCAGTCCGAACCTGTATCTGCCGCGAAAGGAACTCGCTTTCGGTGAGGACAATTGCCTGACCGACCAGACGGCCCTCGCGCTGCAATGGCTGTCCGACGGTAGCCAACAGGCCCTCTGGCCGGCGAAGTTCGCACGTGCAGAGCCCAGGCCATTCCAATGACCTTGGAGGTGAAGTTGGGTGTTCGGACGCACGCTGACGAAGCCTCCGACGTGCTGCTGAAGGTCAGGAATCTCAAGAAGCGCTATGGCGGTGTGACCGCTGTGAACGATGTCTCGTTTGATCTCGTTCGGAACGAGATCCTCGCAGTCGTCGGGCCGAACGGTGCCGGAAAGACAACTTTGTTCGGTCTGATCTGCGGCTTCATAGGGCCGGACGCCGGCGACGTCAGGTTTGACGGCCGTGACGTGAGCGGCATGCCGCCGCACTTGATCGCAAAACTGGGGATGGTGAGGAGTTTTCAGATCGTTCAGGTCTTTCCTGAACTGACAGTCCACGAAACGGTCGCGACTGCGGCTATGCTGCAGCTTCCTCTGCCGCAGGCACGGGACTTGGCCGACGAGATCCTTCAGGATCTCGATCTCGCCGACAAGCGAAACGATCTCGCAGCCTCGTTGCCGATCCAGAGCAGGAAGCGTCTGGAACTCGCAAAATGCGTTGCGACAAGCCCGAAGCTCATCATCCTGGACGAGGTGATGGCGGGCCTGACACTCTCCGAGGCGGAGGTACCGATCGCCGCGATCCGGAAGCTACGCGCGCGCGGGATCACTTTCCTCATGGTTGAGCATGTGATGCCGGTAGTGATGCAGCTTGCGGACCGCATTCTGGTCCTAAACTTCGGCGAGTTGATCATGCAGGGTACGCCAGTGGAGGTCATGGCGCATCCGGACGTGCAGGATGCCTATCTGGGGGCCGCGCTGGATGCTTGAACTGGAGGGAATCAACGCGGGGTACGGCGATCTTGAGATCCTACGCGGCGTCTCGTTAAAGATCGAACGAGGCGACATCGTCGGTCTTCTGGGAGCGAACAATGCAGGCAAGTCCACTCTGGTAAACTGCATTAGCCGGATCGTCCCGTGGAGGATCGGAAGCTGCACCTTCGAGGGCGCGGACATCTCGCGTCTGGAGCCACATGAGGTCACCGAACGTGGCATCAGCCAGGTCCCGGAAGGACGCCAACTCTTCCCGGCGATGACCGTCTGGGAGAATCTCGTCCTCGGTTCGTTTCCCGGCAAGGCGCGCGCACAGCGCGCGCAGCGGATGGAATACGTCTTCAACCTCTTTCCGCGCCTGTCCGAAAGGAAGTCGCAGGCCGCCGGCACGCTATCGGGCGGCGAGCAGCAAATGCTGGCTATCGGTCGGGCGCTAATGTCTGGACCGAAGCTGCTCATTCTGGATGAGCCCTCGCTCGGTTTGTCGCCGAAGTTCGTCCAGACGATCTTTACCGCGCTGGCGGCCCTGCACCGGGAGGGACTGACAATCCTCCTGGTAGAGCAGAACCTGAATGTCACGCTACGCAACGTACAACGCTGCTACGTGCTCGAAAGAGGAGAGATCGTTATCTCCGGACGCAGCGAGGACATGCGCGACGATCCGGCGGTCAAACGAGCCTATTTGGGAGCCTGAACGTGGATATTCTTTCCCAGGCTGTCATCCAGGGCGTTCTGATCGGCAGCACTTATGGTCTCATCGCCTTAAGCATGGGGCTGATCTACAGCGTGAGCGGAATCACCAACTTCGCGCAGGGCGATCTGATGGTCCTCTGTATGTTCGCGACGCTGACGCTTGCGTCGCTTTTAGGGCTTGACCCCTACGTCTCGGTTATGATCACCATCCCGCTCATCTTAGCGGTGACCACGATCATCTATCGCTACCTGATCCAGCCAATCAGTTCCCAGCAATTAATGGTCATCCAACTCACGCTGGGATTGATGTTCGTCATCCAGAACGCGCTGCTGATGGGTTACGGCGGCAATTTCCACCGCGTTCCCTCGATACTCGATGGAGAGGTCGTCTTGATCGGTGACTTCGCCGTCGTCCAGACCTCTCTACTCGTCTCGTTCGTGACGACCTGGCTGCTGGCGGCCGCCCTGTTCTGGACCCTCGGCTATACCGACTTCGGCCGGAGCGTACGGGCGGTCCACCAGAACGCACGGGCGGCGGCGCTGGTTGGTGTCAACGTTCGGCGAACCCAACTCGTCGTCGTGGCGCTGAGCGCTGGCATCCTGGCCGTCTCCGCGTCGCTCCTCGTCTCCGGAAGACCCATCCATCCGAACGAGGGTCTGCACTACACGGTCGTGGCCCTGATGCCGTTTGTTCTAGGCGGCATGGGAAATCTGCTGAGCATCCTCGTGAGCGGAATCATCATCGGCGTCGCTGAGTCCGTTGGGAACGTTTATCTGAACGGCCCACTCGGCTTTGCCGTACCCTACGTCGTGTTCATAGCAATTCTTGTATTCTGGCCGCAGGGCCTTTTCGGGTCGCGATCATGAGAAGCGAAAACGCCACCGTCGGGATCGTCGGCGGGTTCGTGGCCGTCGCGATCGCCTTTGTCGTCGCGGCCCTTCCGGACTACTACGGAGGCGTCGCGACCAAGATGCTGATCTACATCGGCCTCGCCGTGGCCTGGAATATCGTCGGTGGGATTGGCGGCCAGCTATCCCTGGGCCATAGCGTCTTCATCGGTCTCGGCGCGCTTCTACCAGCCGCCATGCTCTTGAAGCTGTCCGTGCCGCTTTGGATCGGCATCATGTGCGCGGCCGCCGTATCTTCCGTGATCGGAGCGGCGATCTCCTGGATCACGTTTCGGTTCAGATTGGGGCATTTATATTTCGCCCTGGTGACGCTCGCGATCGGCGAGCTGGGCCGCGTCATCGTGATCGGGACGGAGTTTCTGGGCGGTGCGTCTGGACTGCTCGTCCAGTACCAGCCTTGGTCGGTGGGAGGGATCAGGATCTCTGTCGCAATGCAGAATCTTTTGTTCGCGCTCGGATTCGCCGCCATCGCTGTGCTGACGACCCGGGCAATCCTCAGGTCAAAGCTCGGCTTCTATCTGAGGGCCTTGAAGGGGAACGAGAGCGCCGCCCAGGCCATCGGCATCAACCTCTTGCGGTCAAAGACCACCGCGATGATGGTAAGCGCAGTACTGAGTTCGATCGGCGGATCGGTCCTAGCGCATTATGACGGTTTCGTCGATCCGGAGGTCGTCGCGTCTCCCATCCTCATCATCTCGATTGTGCTGTTCACCGTGGTCGGCGGTATTGGAACCCTGTGGGGGCCGGTCGTCGGTGTTGCCTTGCTCTTTCCATTCGGCGAAATTCTTCGCGGCTCGCTAGCTAACAGTCTTCCCGGACTGCATCTCGTCGTGTTCGGAGTAACACTAGTCGCGGTCATCCGCCTCATGCCGACTGGCATTCTTGGTTCGGTGGTCGCCAAGTACAGGGTCTGGTCAATTCGGATCCGGCAGCGGCCGGCACAGACGGTGATGGATCCGACGTCTAAGTGATCATATCCAGCTTTCTTGGCGCGCGTCGGGCATTTGCATCGCGTTACATGCGGTAGTGTTCGTCGGAGCGAACGTCGAGCGGGTCAGGAGATAATTGAAACTTCTCCGCAATGGCCTGGATCGTTGGGCCATTCTGAAGCCATCGGTAGGATGAAACGACGTGTGCCAGTGTGATATATGATCCGGCCACGAGGGAACGTCCCATACTCGTTATCGAGGATTGCCTGCACGATCAAACGACTTTCGACTGTCGCTTGACTTGGCTACAGCCATTTCTCCCACACCTCATAGTGGCCTCGATACCCGGCTAACAATCGTATGTCAGCCGCGCTCGCCCCGTCTCCGCAACTCGGACCAGCTGCAGCGGGGCAAGCTACCGCCGTGCCAGATGGAGAGCAAGGAAGCAAGAAAGTGGCTTGACACCAAACCGCAACTGAAGGTCCGACATGATAATGTGAGAGAGTTTCTTTCCTCTCCCGCGAGGGAAGAGGAAACCGTTGCCGTGAACCTAGTTCACAGGCTTGAAACTCAGCGTCGAGAACTCGGACTGCATGATCTGCAGCTTCTGGTTCGAGAACCGGACGCCGGGGCCGAAGCTGATCGGCGCCATCACGCCGGTCTCGACGTTCTTGGTCTTTTCCAGTTCCGCGATGGTGCAGGCCCAGCTCGGCTCCTTGCCGCAGCGGCCGATCGCTTCGATCAACACCTTGGCGGCGGCATAGCCGGTCATGCTGTAGCGGTTGATGCCTTTCATTTCGGCTTCGGGGAGCAGGCCTTTGGCCTTCTCCAGAAACGCCTTGCCGGCCGGACCCGCGAACGGCTCGACATAATCGACGGCGTAGATGCCGTCGCCGGCCGGTCCCATCAGCTTGAGCACCGGCTCGACCCGCCCGGGCCAGAAGATGCCTGTGACCGGCTTGATGTTGAGCTTCTCCAGCTCCTTCATCATCGCGATGTTCTCGCCGATGATGCCGCCGGCCAGGAACACCTCGGCGCCGGAATCCTTGAGCTGCAGCATGTCGGACGAAAAGTCCTGCTGGCCCTTCTTGTAGTTGCCGCTGTAGACCACGTTGAGCTTCTTGGCCTTGACGACGGTGTCGAAGCCGTCGCGCACGGTGATGCCGTAATCGTCGTCCTGCGTGATCAGGCCCCATTTCTTGCCGGGGTTCTTGTCGGCGAGATAGTTGACGAGGTGGATGATGCCTTCCTCGTAGGATTGCCCGACCACGAACACGTTCTTGCGCGGCGGCTCCCATAGGAACTTGACCGGTGCCACGTCGATCACGGTGGGAATCCCGGCCTTTTCCAGAACCGGCATCACGGCGATGGATTGGCCCGAGCCGGAGATGCCGAGCATCGCAAACACCTTGTCGACGTCGATCACCTTCTTGGTGCCCTGAATGGTGCGGGCGGTGACGTAACCGTCGTCTTCGAGCACATATTTGATCTTGCGGCCGTTGATGCCGCCGGCGGCATTGGCTTCCGCGATCGCGATCTTGTGGCCGATCGATGCGGCCACGCCGAGCAGCGCCGGTGGGCCGGTCAGGGGTTCGACGTCGCCGATAAGGATCTCGGTTTCGGTGATCCCGGGATCGGCGGCCAGCGTGGCGCCGGTGGTGAAATACGCCCCTGCGAGCAACAGCGATGCGGTCGCCAGATATTTGATCATTGTTTTCTCCTCCTGTTGGCTTTCTTTTTGTCAGTAACGCAGCGGCCAGTTGACCCACATTCGCCTGAGATCGTGCCAGGCGCCGACCAGCCCGCGCGGCTGAAAGCGCAGGAACAGGATGATGACGAGGCCATAGAGCATGCTCTTGAGCTCCTGCGCGCCGGTGGTGAACGTCGCGTCCATCTGGGCGCTGAACAGGCTGAACACCAGCCGCGTCGCTTCCGGCAGCAGCACGATCAGGATGGTGCCGAGCACGGCGCCGAGCGCCGAACCGAGCCCGCCGACAATCAGGATGGCCAGCGCCTCGATCGAGAGCAGGAACGGAAAGCCCTCGACGCTGACGAACGACAGGTAGATGCCGTACAGCGCGCCCGCCAGGCCGGTGATGAAGGCGGAGGTGACGAAGGCGAACAGCTTGTAGGCATGCAGGTTGATGCCCATGACGCGGGCGGCGGTGTCGTTGTCGCGGATCGCGACAAACGCACGGCCGACGCGGCTGCGGCGGATGTTGAGGGTGGCGAACAGCGTGAGCGCGGCAAAGCCGAGGCAGAGATAGGTGAAGGCGGCGTCGCTGTCGAAATTGACGCCGAAGATCTCCGGCCGCTGCACCGAAATGCCGCGGGCGCCGTTGGTCAGCCAGCGCGCTTCCAGGATCACGGTGTTGATGATGAAGGAGAATGCCAGCGTGGTGATGGCGAGATAGAGCCCCTTCAGCCGCAGCGACGGCGCGCCGACGATCAGGCTGGCCAGCGCCGGAACGACACCGGCGCCGAGGAAGCCGATCAGCGGGTGCATGTGATATTTCGAAACCAGCACCGCATAGGCATAGGCGCCGGTGACGAGGAAGCCGACATGGCCGAGCGAGATCAGGCCGGTATAGCCGGTCAGGATGTTCAGCCCGAGCGCGCCGACCCCGGTGATCAGGATGATCATCAGGAACGACAACGCGTAGGAGTTCAGCACGAAAGGTGCTGCGATCAGCGCGACGACCAACACGGCCGACCACAGCCACACCGGCGGCGAATCCACCAGGGTGACGAGTTCGCCGTAGGTTTGCTTGAAATCTCCGGTGCGCATCCTAGACCCTCTCGATGTCGCGTTCGCCGAAGATGCCGAACGGGCGGATCATCAGCACCACGATGATCATGGCAAAGCCCGCCACTTCCTTCATGCCGGAGCCGATATAGCCGCCGGCGAGATTCTCGGTGATGCCGATCAGGAGACCGCCGAGGCCGGATCCCAGCACGGCGTCGAGACCGCCGAGGATCGTGGCCGGAAACGCCTTGAGACCGAGCTGGAACATCGCCGGCGAGAGGTCATAGGACAGCGCAAAGAACACGCCGCCGATGCCGGCGATGACGGAGGAGGCGGCCCAGGCCAGCGCATGCACGCGGGTTGCGCTGATGCCCATCAACAGCGCGGTGCGATCGTCGGCGGCAACGGCGCGCATCGCGACCCCGACCTTGCTGTAGCGGAAGAACGCCCAGATCGCGGCGAGTAAAACCAAAAGCGTGGCGATGACGGCGATCTGGCCGGTGCGGACGCCGATCGAGCCGATCCGCACGATCGAGCGGCCGAAACCGACATCGAGGCCATGCGGATAGGCGTCCCAGATGAAGTTGATCGAGGAGCGCAGGATGACCGCCAGCCCGATCGTTACCATGACGGTGGCAAACACCGGCTCTCCGAGCATCGGCCGCATCACCAGCCGTTCGATCACGAGCCCGAGCACGACGGCGGCGAGGATCGCGCCGAGTGCGACCACGAACACATTGCCGCTCACGGTGGTCGAGATGGTCCAGGCTATATAGGCCGTGATCATTGTCATTTCGCCCTGCGCGAAATTGACCAGGCCCGTGGACTTGTAGATCACCGCAAAGCCCATCGCGATCAGGCCGTAGATGGCGCCGATCGCAAGGCCGGAGATCAGCAGTTGCGTCAAATACTGCATCAGCCCTCCGCCGGATAAATGATGGCGAGTTCGCGCGCAAACTTCTTCTCGATCAGGGCGCGGCGGACCTTCTGCGTGGCGGTCAATTCGCCGTCGTCGTGGTCGAGTTCCTTTTCCAGGATGGCGAAGCGCCTGATATTCTCGACCCGGGCAAAACGCTTGTTGGTCTCGTTGACGATGCGCTCGACCAGTTCGTGCACCTCCTCGAGCTGCGACAGCGATTTGTAGTTGGTATAGGGCAGGGCCTTGTCGCGCGCCCAGCGGCCGACATTGTCGAAGTCGACCTGGATGATGGCGCCGAGATATTTCTTGGCTTCGCCGACCACAATCGCTTCCTTGACGAATTCAGAGTCCTTCAGCGCGTTCTCGATTTCGGATGGCGCGATGTT
This sequence comes from Bradyrhizobium sp. UNPF46, assembly GCF_006658625.1. Classification (NCBI taxonomy): domain Bacteria; kingdom Pseudomonadati; phylum Pseudomonadota; class Alphaproteobacteria; order Hyphomicrobiales; family Nitrobacteraceae; genus Bradyrhizobium; species Bradyrhizobium sp. UNPF46. The sequence goes on along the minus strand of NZ_LFJB01000086.1, from coordinate 96,686 downwards.
CTTGCCGCCGGCGGTGATGATGATCGCCTTTTTGCGGTCGACCACCGCGATCTCGCCATTGTCGAGCACTTCGACAATGTCGCCGGTGCGCAGCCATCCGTCGGGTTCTACCGAGGCGGTGGAGGCCTTTTCGTCCAGAAAGTAGCCTTTGAACACGCCGGGATTGCGCAACAGGATCTCGCCATCGCTGTCGAGCTTCCATTCGGTATCCGGCAGCGGCACACCGCAGCCGCCGATGCGGTGGTGGCTTCCGGTCTGGATGAAGGCGACGCCGCCGCTTTCCGTCAAGCCATAGCCCTGCGAGACCGGGCGACCGATAATGTCGAAGAAGCGCAGCGTCTCCGGCGAGATCGACGCGCCGGCGCACAGACGGTGCCGGCTGTAGGCAAAGCCGAGATGGCGCTGGATGTTGCGGAAGAGGGCGAGATACAGCAGTCCGTAGAGCAGGCGGTCGAACACCGTCTGGGTCCCGGCCTGCCGCCGGTCCGACAGCGTTCGTCCCCAGCCGAGACAGGCCCTGACGAAGCGCTGGCGCAGCGCGCCGCTCTCGCCAAGCCGGAACAGAAAGCCCTGCTGCAACTTTTCGTAGATGCGGGGTACGCCGACGAAGAACGTCGGCGCGATCTCGCGAATGTTGAGCGCGACGGTGTCGATCGATTCCGCGAAGCTGACCACGCCGCCGAGCACCAGATGCGTGACCTCGCCGTAACAACGCTCGGCGACATGGCACAGCGGGAGATAGCTGACCGCCTCGAACGGCTTGTCAGCAATTCCGACAGTCTCGGCGTAGATATAGGCCGCATAGACCAGGTTCCGGTGCGTCAGCATCGCGCCCTTTGGCGGCCCGGTGGTGCCCGACGTATAGACCAGGATCGAGACGTCATCGGGCGAACCCTGCGAGATCAGGCGATCGAGCGCCGCATGCGCCTCGGGGTTTTCGCGGGCGTAGGTCTGGCCCAGCTCGCACAGCCTCTCGAACGACATCAACTGCTGCTGCCGGTATTGCCGCAGTCCCTTGGTGTCGACGCAGACGATGGCTTCGAGCGCCGGCAAGCCGTCATTGTGGCTGATGGCGTCGAGCACCTTGTCGGTCTGCTCCTGGTCGCCGGTAATCACCACCCGCGAACCGGAATGACGCACGATATATTGCAGTTCGACCCAGGGATTGGTCGGATAGATGCCGACCGCGACCGCGCCGATCATCTGGACGCCGAGATCGGCATAGAACCATTCGGGCGTGTTCTCGCCGGCGATGGCGACGCGGTCGCCCGGCTTGATGCCGAGCGAGAGCAGCCCGAGCGCGACCGCGCGTGCCGTCTGGTAGTAATGGTTCCAGGAGTAGGGATTCCAGATGCCGTAGTCCTTTTCGCGCAGTGCGAGCTTGTCGCCGTGCATCTCCGCACGCTGCCGCAGCAGTTGCGGGACCGTGATTGCCGCGTTCTTCAGAGCCGTCCGCAGCGAACCAGAACCGATCACAGGCGTCGTCTGCGCCGGGTTCGACCGGATCGCGGCGTGTTCGGTGCGCGGGCTTTCGAGAACCGACATCACGCGCTCACCTGTGTCGCCGGTTCCGAACGATGACCGCCGAGATAGGCCTCCGTCACCGCCGGATTGTTTCTGATCTCGGCCGGCGTGCCTTCGGCGATCTTGCGGCCGAAATTCAGCACGTGAATCCGGTCGGAGATATCCATCACGATCCGCATCTCGTGCTCGATCATCAAGACGGTGATGCCGAGCTCGTCGCGGATATCCAGCACGAAGCGGGCGATATCCTCGGTCTCTTCCTGGTTCATGCCCGAGACCATTTCATCTAGCAGTAGCAGTTTCGGCTCGCAGGCCAGCGCCCGCGCCAGCTCGACGCGCTTCTGCTGGCCGTAGGACAGCGTGCCGACAATGGCGTCGCGGATATGCTCGATCTCGAGAAACTCGATGATCTCCTCGACCCGCCGCCGGGCCTCGATCTCCTCGCGCCTGGTGCGGCCGAAGAAGATCACGGCATCGAGCACGTTGGAGCGCAGATGGGTATGCCGGCCGGTCAGGATGTTCTCGACCACGGTGCCGTGCTTGAACAGTGCGAGGTTCTGGAACGTGCGTCCGATCCCCCTGGCGGCGAAGCGCGATGGCGAGACGCCGGCCATGTCGGTGCCGTCGAAAGTGATGCGGCCGCCGCTCGGGCGCAACACCCCGGAAATCATGTTGAACAGGGTGGTCTTGCCGGCGCCGTTCGGTCCGATAACGCTACAGATTTCGCCTGCCTTCACCGAAAGGCTGATCTCGGCGACCGCCTGCAGGCCGCCGAAACGCTTGCTCAGGGTTTCCAGGGTGAGCAGGTCCGTCACGACAGCCACCGTTTACGGCGCTTGTAATGCTTGACGTCGCGCAGGCTCTTGCGGCCGGCGTTGGAGACGCCGAGATAGAATTCCTGCACATCCTCGTTCGCGGCGAGCTTCTTTGCGGTGCCGTCGAGCACGACGCGGCCGGTCTCCAGGATGTAGCCGTAGTCGGCGATATCGAGCGCGCGCTGGGCGTTCTGTTCGACCAGCAACACCGTCATCTTCATCTCGTCGCGCAATTTGGCGATCACTTCATAGATGCGGTCGATGATCAGCGGGGCGAGGCCCAACGACGGCTCGTCGAGCGCGAGCAGCACCGGATCCGTCATCAAGGCGCGGCCGATCGCCAGCATCTGCTGTTCGCCACCGGACATGTAGCCAGCGATCTGGTCGCGGCGTTCGAACAGGCGCGGGAACAAGGCGAACACTTTTTCGCGGCGGTCGCGCGCCTCGGCGGCGGTCTTGGTGTAGCCGCCCATCTGGAGGTTTTCGTCGATGGTCAGCGCCGGAAACACCCGGCGACCTTCCGGCACCTGGACAATGCCACGCCGAACCAATTCATCAGGCGCAAGTTGATGCACATCCTCGCCGCGGAAGCTGATCGTGCCGTTCTCGATCACGCCTTCTTCGGTATAGAGAATTCCCGACATTGCCTTCAGCAGCGTCGACTTGCCGGCGCCGTTGGAGCCGAGCAGGGCGACAATGCCGCCTTCGGGCACGGCAATGCTGACGTCGCGGATCGCCTCGATGGCGTTGTCATAGACGATGCGGATGTTGCGGAATTCGAGCAGGCATGACGGATCGGGCGCCGCCTGCGCGCCGCCCGGAGCCGCCTGTGTCGGGAGCGTGGTCGGCATCGCGTTACACCTGCTGCTCGTTTTTGCCCGGCTGTCGTTGATATGCGGCATGTCATAATCCGACTGGCCGTTCAAATGAATAGGTAATGTGTGAGAAGCGAAGCTAACCTGATCCCAATCGTGTCAGAAGCTTTTTCAAACGATCCTTATGTTCGTCTCTCGTGAACAGGAACGTTTGCAGGTAGACTTCATAGCTCAAACAAGTCTGGAGGTCCGTATCTTCAGCTCGGTTGATCGCAAGCTTAGTGACTGCCGCAGCCCGACGCGGCGAGGCGACCATTACGCTCTGAGCAATTTCAAGGGCTCGATCGACTAGCTGGTTCGATGGGACGACGTCGAGAAGGAGGCCGGCTTTGTGAGCCTCATCTGCCGAGACAGTTGCACCGGTGAAAAGCCAATGCCGTGCTCTCGCGGCGCCAACAAGCTTTGGTAGAAGATAGGCGCAACCCATGTCGTTGGCGCCTGCGCCGACGCGGCCGAACGCGAAAAAGTAAGTCGCCTTGTCCGTTCCCAGAGCCATATCGCAGGCTAAAGCAAGTGCAGCGCCGCCTCCGACTGCGGGGCCATTCAGCGCGGCGATCACCGGAAGGTCCAAATCCCGGATGCGCTGAACAATCTTGCTGAATCCGCGGATGTTACGGAATTGAACCTCGGAATCAATCCCCTCCAAACTGACGACCTCTCCAAGCTGGGCGCCTGAGCAGAATACGGAGCCTGCCCCGGTCAAAACTACGACGCTGACTCTGTCGTCAGCCTCGAGTTCGTCAAGCAGCGCAAGCAAACTGTCGGCGAGAGTCAATGAGAGCGGATTACGCGCCTCTGGGCGATTGAGGGTTATCAGCGCAACGCCTTCGCGCCGCTCGCAAGTTATTTCAGGGGAACGGTCCTGCACGTTATAACCTTCGCAAGTAGTTATTCTATCGAATGATAGGTAGAATTATAAACGCTGCAAAGATTGTTTGCAAGTGTCGGCTTGGCGGAAATTGTGCGGTAGTGATAGAGAGGGTATTCGGCGGTGACAGATCTTGCGCAAGGGGGCTCGGTGAGAAGCAAAGAAGGCGGCGCGGTCCTGGGCAAATCTGAAAAGAAGCCTGGAAAGATTAAGCGATCCGAGCAAACGCGTCGTCGGATTCTTGATGCAGCGGCGTTGTGGCTTAACAAGAAGGGTCTGGCGGTCACCAGCTTGCAGGATCTCGCAGATGAGGTAGGCCTGCAGACCGCGAGTCTTTACTATCACTTTCCCTCCAAGGACGCTCTGATCGAGGAGGTCCTGCACAAGGGGATCGAAATAGTCTACGACGACGTTCGCCGCGCGCTCGATGCGCTGGGGCCTGCAGCAACCTACCGCGAGCGAGTCAGAGTGGCGATTGTGGCTCACCTTTCGAGCCTTCTTGAGCACGGGGATTATACCTCAGCAAATATCCGGAACTTCCCCCTTGTTCCGGACAGTCTGCGGGAGAAAAACCTATCGATCCGTCGTCAGTATGGCGACTACTGGCGTCAACTGCTTCAAGATGCGCAAAAAGCCGGGGAAATCGCGCCGAATATCGACTTATCCCTGGTTCGGCTGCTTCTTATCGGCGCGATGAACTGGTCGACCGAATGGTACAATCCTCGCAAGAAGTCGGTCGATGCCATCGCCAACGCCACCTGCAATATGATGTTCGACGGCATCGCTCCGAGAGATGTTCCGCGCGCCGAGGGCGGCAACAAGCGATCGCCGCGTCGATAGCTCCGTTATAGGGAATCGAGGGGCCTATCAGGCGGAGGCTTGACGGAACCATTATCTAACTAATATACGGTAGGTATTGGTGCGCGCGCTTGGACAGGATGCGTATGAAATGGCCGTCATCGGATCGAAAGCGGCAGTCGGATCTGCCTCCTACAAGAAGAACGAGGCGCACTATCGCTCGCTCCTCATTGATCTTCATGAGCGGCGCCGCCGGGCGCGGAGCGGAGGAGAGGAGAAGGCGCGAAATAGGCATGAAGCCGCGGGGAAACTGTTGCCGCGCGATCGGGTCCAAAGCTTGCTAGACCCAGGCTCGCCGTTCTTTGAGCTAGGCGTGCTTGCGGGTGATGGTCTCTATGACCAGTTGCCACCGGGTGCTGGCATCGTGACCGGAATCGGGCGCGTGAATGGTCGCGTCTGCATGATCATCGCGAACGAAGCCACGGTAAAGGGCGGCACATACTATCGCATGACAGCAAAAAAGCATGTGCGTGCTCAAAAGATTGCGTGGGAGCATCGCTTGCCGAACCTCACGCTCGTCGACTCAGGCGGTGCGTTTCTTCCCGAGCAGGCGGGCATCTTCCCTGACGAAGGTCAATACGGCAGCGTTTTTCATCAAATCGTTCGCCAATCCGCCGAAGGTATTGCGCAAATTGCTGTTGTCCACGGGGCCTGCACCGCAGGCGGCGCTTACGTTCCGGCCTTGTCCGATCAGACAATCATCGTTCGCAATCAAGGATATGTCCATCTGGGTGGACCTGAAATCGTGTTTGCGGCGACGGGAGAAGTTGTCGAACGCGAGGCGTTGGGTGGGGCTGAAATGCACAGCAAGGTCAGCGGTGTAACCGACTACCTGGCGAACAACGATCAGCATGCCTTGCTAATCTTGCGTGACCTTGTCGGTGATCTGCCTGCAACGCCGCGTCACATTCGGCCACCACAAGCCGCGGTGAGTCCGCGATACGCCGCTGAAGAACTGTACGGATTGATAAGCTTGGATACGCGGGTCCAGTCCGATACGCGCGAGATTCTCGCACGCATCGTCGACGACAGTCGGTTTGATGAGTTCAAGGCAAATTTTGGCGAAACATTACTCTGCGGATTCGCGCATATCGAAGGGTTTCCCATCGGGATACTGGCCAATCAAGGGCCGCTAATGTCGGATAGTTCCATCAAGGCAGCTCATTTCATCGATCTCTGTTGCAAGCGCGAGATCCCGCTTCTCTTCGCTGCGGACGTCACGGGCTACATGGTAGGTCGGGAGGCCGAGCAGCGCGGGATCTCCAAGGATGGCGCCAAGATGATTACGGCAATGTCATCCGCAAATGTGCCGAAATACAACCTCGTCATCGGCTCCTCATACGGTGCAGGCTACATGGGGATGTGCAGCCGGCCATTTCAGCCGCGCTTTTCGTTTGGCTGGCCGAACGGCCGCGCGGCGCTGATGGGGCCGGAACAGGCCGCGACGACGCTTGCGATGGTTCAACGTGCCAAGCGCGAGCGGGAGGGCATCGAATGGTCGCCGGAGGCCGAGGAGACCTTCAAGCAGCCGATCCGGGAGCAGTTCAGCGCCTTCGCATCCATGAACAATTTCGCGGCCAATCTTTGGATCGACAATATCATCGATCCGACAGAAACCCGGCAGGTGATGGGACTTGCGCTTGATCTCGCGGCCCGAGTGCCAACCGACGAAACCCGGTTTGGCGTGTTGCGGATGTAAGTTGAACATGATCCAGACAATGACAAAAATACTGATCGCTAACCGCGGCGAAATTGCTTGCCGTATTCATCGAACTTGCACGCGGCTGGGGATCGCGTCGGCCACGATACATTCCGAAGCCGACCGAGAAGCGCTGCACGTGCGTGAGATCGGTGAATCGATCGAGGTTGGAGGGGCGGCGGCGGCCGACAGCTATCTCAATGTCGCTGCGATTGTTGCTGCGGCCAAGCGAGTTGGTGCGACGGCAGTTCATCCCGGGATTGGGTTTCTCTCCGAGAACGCCGATTTTGCGGCCGCCGTCGAGGCGGCCGGACTGACCTTCATCGGACCTCGCGCCGAAACAATGCGGCGCTTCGCCGACAAGTGGGATGCAAAGCGCGAAGCTGTGGCGGCCGGCATTCCGGTTATTGAGGGGAGCGACGGAAGCTTTGCGGATTTGGCCGACGTCGAGAAGGCTGTCCGCGCACTGTCGTTGCCGGTACTGCTGAAGGCAGCGGCGGGCGGAGGAGGCCGTGGGGTTCGCGTCGTCTCGAGTCTTGCTGGCTTGAGGGAGAGCATCGAGTCAGCAATGCGCGAAGCACATTCATCGTTTGGGCGGCCCGACATCCTCGTTGAGCAGTTTATCGACAAGCCGCGTCATATTGAAGTGCAGGTCGCTGGCGACGGTGCCGGTCAAGTAGTTCACTTCTACGAGCGTGAGTGTTCCCTGCAACGCAGATTTCAGAAGGTCATCGAGGAAGCTCCTTCATCGGCTCTACAGCCTAAAATGCGCCAGAGGCTGCTCGAAGCAGCCGTTCGAATGGCAGAGCGCGTATCATACCGCGGCCTTGGAACCATGGAATTCCTGGTCGCAGGCGAGAAGTTCTTCTTCCTCGAGTGTAATCCGCGTCTGCAGGTCGAGCACACGGTTACGGAGGAGATAACGGGCCTGGATCTCGTCGAAGTTCAGATCAGGATTGCAGTCAACGGAAAGCTGCCTGTTCGGCAAGAAGAGGTTCGCGCGAACGGACATTCAGTCCAGGCGCGGATCTATGCAGAAGACCCGAGTGCTGGTTTCATTCCATCCACCGGAGAAATCTACGCTATCGCCGTTCCAGGCTCGAACGTGCGCGTGGACACCGGTGTTGATGCCGGCTCTTATGTAACGCCCTACTACGACGCCATGATCGCCAAGATCATAACTCGTGCACCGACGCGCGCTGAAGCGATACATCGCTTGAAGGTTGCGATCGAGGCTACCCTGGTGACGGGAGTGCAGACGAACCTCAAATTCCTGTCTCATCTCCTGAATCATCCCGCTGTCGTGAGCAACACTGTCGATAACCGCTTCATCGACCGCGAACTGTCATCCTTGGTAACCGAAGTTGCCCCTTCATCGGAGATTGTGGCGATCGCGGCGAAGGTGTGGCTCGAACACAACTACCCTCGGCTTGAGGCGGATATTTGGAGTGGTCACGGCGGATGGCGTCTGAGCGATGGCAACAACCACCCGTCTCAAAAACCTTCCTACGTTCTCGTCGCAAGCGATCGTCGTTACAGCGTTCATCTCGGACCCGAAATATCATCCATCACGTCGCTTGCGATCGACGACCATATCCACGCCTTTGCATTTCGCAAGACGGCCGAGAATCGTTGCCTTGCAGTGTTCTCCGATCGCGCGATTGCGGCGGCCTATCGCGTGCGAAATCAGCAGATTTGGATTTCTTGCCCCTTCGGCAGCTTTACGTTCGCCGCTGAACCATTTTTGACCGACGCAGGCCGAGATGAACAGGCCAGCGGTAAGCTCTCCGCGCCCATGATAGGCAAGATAATCAAGGTTAACGTTGTTGTGGGCGATCTAGTCAAAGAAAACGACACGCTGATAGTTCAGGAGTCGATGAAAATGGAACTCAGCATCAACGCGCCATATGACGGTCGAGTGACGTCGGTCGATTGTGCTTGCGGGGATCTCGTCGAGAGAAACTCGATCGTCGTAACCCTTGAGCAAATCGAAACGAGGGCATTAAATTGAGCGAATTTCCGTCTTCAGTCGAGTTTCACGAGGAAGGCCCGCGAGAGGGCTTTCAAATGGAAAAGACGCACTATCCGCTTGAGCAGCGCAAGGTGCTGATCGAGCTTCTCGCCGAATCGGGTCTAAAGCAGATCCAGGTCGGTTCGTTCGTCAGTACCAAGGCCGTTCCAACGATGGCTGACACAGCCGAACTATTTGCTGCGATCGATAAGAAGCCCGGTACGCGCTACACATCACTCTGGTTGAACGAAGCGGGCTTTCGACGAGCCGTGGCAACGCCGGGCATTACCCTCGATGGAAAGATACTCGTCTACACGACTGACGAATTTTGTCTGAAGAATAACAACTGTACCGTGCTCGAGTTGCGCGAAAAACAGAAGAGGTGGCTGGAGCTTTATGACAACGCGGGCGTGCCCTTTGAGCAAGCCTACATCATCACTGCGTTCGGCTGCAATTATGAAGGTGAAGTCGCGGTCAGCAAGGTCGTCGACGCTGTCCGGTTCCTTGAGGAATTGTGCTCTTCATCCAAGCGGCCGCTTCCCCATATCTACCTCGCTGATACGGTCGGCTGGGCTAATCCGGAGAGCATTAAGCGCCGAATCTCCGCCGTGCGCAATGCGGTGCCCGCAGTTCGCATTGGAACGCATCTGCATGATACGCGCGGTCTCGGTGCCGCCAACGTTTATGCTGCCTTGCAGATGGGCGTGGACCTGTTCGACAGTTCAGTCGCGGGACTAGGCGGCTGTCCGTTTGCCAAGCATGCAAATTCCCATGGTGCCGGCAATATCTGCACCGAGGACATGGTGTTCATGTGTCATGAGCTTGGAATCAAGACCGGCATCAATCTGGAGATACTCGTCGAAGCGGCTTTGTTTGCAGAGCGCATGATCGGGCGGCCGCTTGCCGGCAAGCTGATGCATGCCGGGATCCCAAGAAAAAAGTGAGAATGCCACGCCGGTCGGCTTTCGGAGCCGAATCGGTCAATTATCGAAGAGGGAGCGATGACCAATCAGCCAACGACATCCGAACTACCCGTCATCTTTACAAAAGAGAACGGCATCGCAACGGTCAAGATCAATCGGCCGAAAGCACGCAACGCGTTCAACGTGGAAACGTCCGACACCTTGCTTCGAATCTGGCAAGAGATCGATGATTCTCCTGACGTCCGCTGCATCATATTCACTTCTTCTGATTGCGGCACCTTCTGCGCAGGGATGGATCTGAAGGAAGCGGCTCGGCTCAAGGCTGAGACAGGCCGCGATATCCTGAGCTTCTACAAGGATCCGATGCAAGCTCGCATGCGTCGCGTCAAGGTGCCGATCGTCGCTGCGATGACAGGCCACCTAGCAGCCGGGGGCATGATGCTCAGCTTGAACTGCGACATCCGGGTGGGTCTGAAGAACACGAAGATCGGTATCACGGAAACGAAGATCGGGCGCGGCTCGCCATGGGGTATGCCGCTGGTCTGGATGTTGCCTCAGGCGGTCCTGATGGAGATGACGATGACCGGTGATCTTTATCCGATCGAGCGGTTTCACGAACTTGGCTTCGTCAACTATCTCGAGGATTCGCCAGATGCCGTTCGTGCCCGTGCAACCCAGATCGCACGTTCGATCAGGGACAACGCACCGCTTTCAGTGATCGCAGGAAAGCGTGCCATTCTCAATGCGATGAGCGTCGGGTGCGATGCCGGTATGGAATCTGCATTCCATATCTATCGCGAAGCGTACAGCAGCGAAGACGCCCAGGAAGGACCGCGCGCTTTTGCGGAAGGGCGGAAGCCGGTCTGGAAGGGCCGCTAGGAGCGATCGATGTCGGGAGCGAAGCCCTCTATGCTTTCGCTATTCTCTCCGGGCTGGATCGGGACATTGGAGGTCAAGAACCGGATCGTTCTTGCAGCCACCAGCACCGAGTTGGCCGACGCGACTGGCTTTGTCACCGACGAAATGATCGAATTTTATGCTGAGCGGGCCCGCGGCGGCGCGGGCCTGCTCGTCGTCGAGGCGACCTATGTGCATCCCGCTGGCCGGCGCCTTCGTTTCAACAGCATGATCCACGATGACAAGTTCGTTCCGGGCCTTCGAAGGCTCGCCTCGGCGATAGCCGACAATGGCGCAATACCCGTCCTGCAGATCGCGCACGGCGGCCGCGAGAGCCGAAAAGAGCTTACGGGCCATCCTCCCATTGCGCCTTCGGCAATACCCTCGCGTCACACCTCGGTCGGTGCGTCCGACCGCCCTCGCGAAATGACGAGACAGGACATTGCAGAGGTCACGGTCGCATTTGTTGTGGCGGCGCGTCGGGCGCAACAAGCCGGTTTCAAGGCTGTCGAACTCCACGCCTGTCATGGTTATCTGCTGAGTCAGTTCCTGTCTCCGGACAGCAATCGTAGAACCGATGAATACGGCGGATGCATACAGAACCGTGTTCGATTGCTCGGCGATATAGTACGGCGTATCAAGTCTGAAGTAGGGCCCCTGCTTCCCGTTATCTGCAGAATAAACGCCAATGATCATGTCGAGGGTGGACTGGAGCTGTCGGAATCGGTCGAGGTTGCCGCATTGCTGGAGGCGGCGGGAGTAAACGCGATAAGCGTGTCGAATGGAATCCATGCGTCCCGTCCTTATGCTATCGTGCCGCAGATGAGCGTGGAGCGCGCGTGCTACGCTGAGGATAGCGCACGCATCAAGGCGCGCGTGAGGATCCCGGTCATGGGGGTTGGTCGGATCAACACCCCGGAGGTAGCGGAGGCGATGATAGCGGAGCAAAGGGCGGACTTTGTCTGTCTCAGCCGGGCACTGATCGCCGATCCCTTCTTTCCCTCGAAGATCACGAGCGGTGAAGTGGACGACATCGTCCCTTGTATTGCGTGCAACGAATGCCTGGCGACGGTTCATGGCCATTCCGGCGTGGCCTGTACCATGAATCCCCGCGCCAGCCGCGAGCTGTGGTACAAGCGCAACTCTCACGCTGCCGAGACATCGAAATGCGTCGTTGTGGTCGGAGGCGGCGTTGCCGGAATGGCTGCCGCTTTGACCGCCGCCGATCGCGGACATCGAGTCCACTTGATCGAACGTAGCGGAAGCTTGGGTGGTCAGTTGGCATTAGCTCATAAGCCTCCCCACCGCGAAGAGCTCAAGAACGCCTTGGATTACTTTCGACGAGCCATCGATCGCGGGATGATCGAGGTTCATGTCGGCCGGGAATGGGCGGTCTCCGAACTCGTTGGCCTCAAGCCGGATCATGTCGTGGTTGCCGTAGGAGCTACCACACGCAAACCGTCCTTCCCGGGCATTGAAACGGCCCGCGTACACTTCGGTTGGGAGATTATTGCCGAGCAAACCGATCCCGGAAGGCGGAATGTGGTGATCGGCGGAGGATTGGTCGGAATTGAGGTCGCAGACTTTCTCGCGACCCGCGGTCACGACGTGACGCTGGTGGCTCGGTCGGGCCTGCTGAGCAAGGCGGTCTGGGCCGACAAGGTGTACTTCACTGATCGTATCACCGAGCTTGGCATCGACGTGGTGACCCATGCGCAGGTATTGCAAGTGGGCGAGACCTGGGTGCTGCTCGGCTTGGGTGGCAATGAGAAACGCAAGATCGAAATTGTGGACAGTATCATCATCTGTGCCGGCTATGAACCGCAACAGCAACTGGCACTTGAACTCGAAAGGCTTGGAATCGACGTGCGCCTGGCAGGCGACGTTCAGGGCTCACGGAAGTTGTTCCAGGCCATCGAAGAAGGCACGCTGGTTGCGCTGGATCTGTAGTCCATCCGCAGAAAGAGGGTGCCTCACTATGGAGGCACCCGAGAGCATCAATCCCAATACCAGACGTCGTCGAAGCGTTTAGCAATCTCATCCAGCATGACCTCTGTGGCTCCGCCACCGATCGCATGCAATCGCGCATCGCGCACCATGCGCTCAATCACACCCTCGCGAATATAACCCATGCCGCCGTGGAACTGCTGGCAAGTGTACATGATCTCATTGGTGATCTCCGGACAAAGCGCCTTTACCATAGAGACTTCGCGAATCGACTTTTTGCCTTGCTGGGCCAGGTAGGCTGCGTAGTAGAGGAGTTGCTTGCCCGACTCGAGTTTCGCATGAAGCATGGCGAGCCGCTGGCGTATGGCTTGCTTGTCGATCAGGGTGGCGCCGAATGCCTTGCGCTGCCGCACGTAGTCGATCGTACGTTTGAGAACGACAGCGGCTTCCCCCGTGCACATCGCACCCAGCGTTAAGCGTTCACTCTGGAGGTTGTGCATCAAGGCATAGAAACCCTTACCCTCCTCACCGAGAAGATTGGCCGCCGGCACACGCACGTTGTCGAAATTGAGTTCGGCAGTATCACTGCACCAAATGCCCATCTTCTCGAGCTTACGGCCGACCGTGAACCCCGGCGTACCCTTCTCGACGATGAAAACGCTGATGCCCTTGGCCCCCTTGGCACTGGGGTCCGTGCGCGCAGCGACAAAGTAAAGATCGCCATAGGCCCCGTTCGTAATCCAGAATTTGCTTCCATTGATGACCCAGTCGTCGCCATCCCGGTGAGCCCTTGTGCGAATGCCGGAAACGTCCGAGCCTGCATCAGGCTCGCTGATGGCAATGCCGCAAACCTTTCGGCCTGACACGATGTCGCCGGCATAGCGCTTGAGTTGATCTTCTGTCCCAGCGTGAACGAGGTGAGGTGAAGCCATGCCGACATGCACCATCACGGCCACGGTGACGCCACCGTAGGTGGACCGAGCAAGCTCTTCAGCCAGGACGATCTGGCCAAACACGCCCATGTTTGAGCCGCCCCACCTCTCCGGGTATATAACCCCTAGAAAGCCGAGTTCTCCCATCTCCCGAAACAGATCTCGGGGAATTTTCTGATTTCGCTCCCATTCGTCACCGTAAGGAGCAATGCGTTCTTTAACGAAGCGGCGCACTTGTCTGCGGAATTCCTGAAGTTCTTCAGTGAAGTGGGGCACCATTGATCTCGTCGTCCTTCTTAACACGGTAGTTGTTTAAGCTAACGTACATTAGAAATTTTTTGCAAGCAGAGCTACTCCAGAAAGTCATAGGGCGACGGTTTATCGCTCGCTGGCTAGGCATTTTCTTTGCAGTGAAGCTCCACGTCGCCCCTCACGTACTATTGCTAGTAACACGAAACTACCGTATAGTCGTTAGAAATTAAACGATGGTCCTGGGGTCGTGAGGGATTGGAAACGAAGATGACCGATGCGTACGCGAGCAAATACAAGCGCCTGCAGTTCGACCGCCCTGCACCTCGGGTGCTTCGGATCAGCATGGCAAACGGCAAGATGAACTCCGCAGACAGCATCATGCATGCGGAACTCGGGACAATCTGGCGAGACGTAGACGCCGATCCCGATGTCTCGGCTGTCATCATCACCGGCTCCGGTGCGAATTTTTCGGCAGGCGGCGATTTTGATATGGTTGCCGGCATCATCGACGATTTCGAAACCCGCGCGCGCAACTGGAAAGAAGCGCGCGATATTGTTTACAATATCATCAATTGTTCGAAGCCTGTTATTAGCGCCATTCGCGGGCCCGCCGTTGGGGCGGGCCTGGTGTGCGGTTTGCTTGCAGACATCTCGATTGCATCCAAGACCGCCCGCATCATCGACGGCCATACGCGCCTGGGTGTTGCGGCCGGCGATCATGCGGCGATAGTGTGGCCGCTTCTGTGTGGGCTTGCCAAAGCTAAATACTATCTTCTCCTGTGCGATCCTCTCTCCGGAGAGGAGGCGGAGAACATCGGGCTCATCTCTCTGGCTGTTGAAGACAGCGAGCTCGATCCCAAGGCGGTTGAGGTGGCTACGCGCCTTGCCAATGGTGCGCAGAGCGCGATTCGCTGGACGAAGTATTCTCTCAACAACTGGCTTCGTCAGGCAGGTCCAACCTTTGACGCGTCTCTCGCCCTGGAGTTTCTCGGGTTCACCGGGCCAGAGGCAAAAGAAGGCCTCGCGTCGTTCAGGGAGAAGCGACAGCCCTCCTTCCCCGCAACGTCGCCACTTTAAAAATTCGGGAGGGCAGTTTGAGTACCGCGAACATGACGATCGACTCCATCTTTGCCTCTGCCGCGCTCGAAGCCGGGGAGAGGCGACATCTCCAATTCCACGATGGTAGCTACGCGAACTACTCGCAGACCTACGAGCGGGCTCGCCGCCTCGCGGGCGCTCTTGCCGGTGCAGGTGTTACCAAGGGCGACCGGATAGTGAGTCTGATGGGGAATTGTCGGGCACTTTACGAATTTTTCATTGCTACAAGTCTGCTTGGCGCGATTGCGGTACCCATCAATACTCACAGTACGGAATACGAGATTGGCCGGCTGATCCGCGACTGTGGGGCGAATGCGTGCGTTGCCGAAGAGACGCGGGTCGCCGCGCTCTCCGAGGATGTTGCGGCGCTGTTGAAGTGCAAGATTATCGTCGGTCCCGGCGGGGCAGGCTGGCATTCCTATGAAGACGCTCTTGCGCGGGCGGCACCAATTGACGGCTCGCGTAGCACTTCGGGCGACCCTTGCCTCATCATTTACAGCTCCGGTACGACTGGCGATCCGAAAGGAATTGTTCTTCGACATGAGTGTCTCGTGGAGAATGCAAATCGCGTTATCGAGAGAATTAAGTACATCGAAAAAGATGTCTTCTTGACGTTGCTTCCTTCGTTTCATCTATTCGGTTACAGCTTTGACTTCATGTACAGCGCGATGGTCCGTGCCCCGCTGGTTGTGATGGCATCCTTTGAACCGCGGGTCGCACTCGAAACAGTCGAGCGGTTCAGCGTTTCGATACTAACTGGCGTTCCGACGATGTTTGCGCGAATGTTCGACGCGAAAGCGCTTGAAGGACACAATATCAGTAGCGTCCGTCTTCTGGCCGTCGGTGGGGGACCCGTCAGTCCATCACTCAAGCGCCACTTGCGCTCTATGGGGATCGAGGCAGTCGAGAGCTACGGCCAGACGGAAATCAGCACCGTATCCGCAATCCAGATCCCGGGCGTCGATTGCTCGGATGGATCGACGGGGCCGGTGTTACGTGGATTTGAGGTCCGCGTGATCGATCCGGAGGGGACTGAGGTTCCTCTCGGCGAAGCTGGTGAACTGGTTTTCCGCTCTCCGACGTTCATGCATGGATATTGGAACCAGCCTGAACTAACCGCACAAACGATTCGCGATGGCTGGCTGCATTCGGGAGATATCGGTCGACTGGACTCGGACGGGAATGTCTACATTCTTGACCGAGTAAAGGACATGATCGTCGCCAATGGCTTCAACGTGTTTCCGAAGGAGGTTGAGAACGCCATCAGCCTCCATCCTTCGGTTCTGTCGGCCGCAGTTATCGGGCTTCCCGATGAGTTACGCGGGGAAGACATTCACGCGTTTGTCGTGGTTCGGCCCGGTCACACAGTCGACGTTGCTGCAATGGCACAACACTGTGCCGGGCATCTCGCCAAGTACAAGCTGCCGAGAACCTTCAGCTTTCTCGACGAACTGCCGCTGACAGCCACCGGAAAAATTCGACGGTTCAAGCTCCGCGAGATGGCTGCCGCCGACATTTCCAGTGGACGCGCGGTAAGCTCGAAGGCGTCCGCGCGGAAGCCCGGCGGTCACGCCGCCTAACTATCAATTCCCTCAGAACATCTAGCGGCAACAGCAATGACGATCGCTTCGATCATCGAACGAGACAGGAGCTCTACTGGAGCGAAAAGCTTGCCGCAGCTTTTCTCCGACAATGCGGCGCAGCTCGGAAATCGTCCCTGCATGCGGGAGAAACATCGCGGTATTTGGCGCCAATGGACCTGGCAGCAGGTATTCGAGGACGTCCGCGCTCTTGCTGCGGCATTTCACGAGCTAGGGGTGAAGCCAGGCGATCGGATGATCATCCTGGGCGAAAACCGCCCTCGTCTATATTGGGCAATGTCGGCGGCGCAATGGTTAGGAAGTACTCCCGTGCCGCTTGCTGCGGACACTCCGGCGGACGCTCTCGCGCGAGTCGTGGCGGAGCTGGACGTGTCCGTCGTCGTCGTTGACGGAAGTGGTCAGTATGAAAAGCTTCTGCGAGCTGGCGAGGCCATCCGGCCCAAGCTCAACAAGGTGATCGTTGACAATCTTGCTGGCCTGGAGGTGAGTGAGGCACTCCCGGTCAATCCAATGGATGACCTCATCACTGCGGGCAGGCAGGCAGGTTCACCGACGAAGGCGAAACTGGATCAAGCGCTCTCATCTCGACAGCTCCAGGATTGCGTCGCCGATCTTCCGTTTTCTCACATTACCCTTGGCTCGCCCGCCGAGTCATGGTCGCAGATGCAAAGCGTCCGCGTTACCCACGCTGATGCGATCGAGTATGCAGACCAGGATCTAAAGGCGCACGAACTCGGCAATAAGGATGATGTCATCGCGTATCTTCCGTTCGGTTCGTGGGCGGACCTTTACGGCTCGCATATCCTGCCTCTTACGACTGGTGTTACCGTCAATTTTCCCGAGGCTGCGGATACGATTGCCGTTGATATTCGCGAGATCGGTCCGACAATTCATTTCATCCCCGATTGGGCGATCAAAAAGCTTCGCGATGCGGCCTTGGCGCGCGCTGAAGGCGCGGGCGGCGCGCGTCTTGCCAAGTCTATCGAGGCCTGTCGAGTGCGACGAAATCCGTGGACCCTGCTTCTCCAGGTCGTTCTTCTCTGGCCGATGCGCGACGTACTCGGCCTTTCACGAACGAGAATAATGTTCATCGTTGGTGACCCAAAAAGGGGTGCTGTCGATTTTCTGACCGCGCTTGGGATCCCCTCCGTTCAGTCGAAGGAACCTCGCGCGAGAGCGATCGCAACATCAAATCTGCTATCGAGCGCGCGCGCCGGTATCTCAATTCCGTCGGTGGTGCACTGATGCACGCGACCGCCGCCCCGCTGTTGCAGCTCAACAAGATATCTCTTCGGTTTGGAGGGATTGCAGCGCTTTCAAATATTTCCTTCGATGTGCGGGAGCATGAGGTGCGCGCGATTATCGGACCGAACGGCGCGGGCAAGAGTTCGATGCTGAACGTGATCAACGGCATCTATTTTCCGCAAGGGGGCGAGATCATCTTTCGGGGCGAGAAGCGCAGCTGCATGAGTACGCGGGTGGCTGCTGCCGCCGGCATCGCACGAACGTTTCAGAATATCGCCTTATTTCAGGGAATGACCGTCCTCGATAACGTAATCGCCGGCCGGAATCTCAAGTTCAAGGCGAGCTTGCTGGCGCAAGCGGTCTGGTTTGGTGGCGCGCGGCGAGAAGAAATCGCACAGCGCGAGAAAGCAGAGGGGATCATAGAGTTTCTGGAGCTCGAGCGCTACCGCAAGAAGATTGTATCTCAGTTGCCTTATGGGCTCCAGAAGCGCGTTGAGCTTGCGCGGGCGCTTGCAGCGGAGCCAAGCATCCTGCTGTTGGACGAGCCGATGGCAGGAATGAACGCCGAAGAAAAGCGGGATATGTGCCGGTTTATTCTAACCAGCAATCGCCGCAATGGAACAACGATCGTTCTCATCGAGCACGATATGGGCGTCGTGATGGATATCTCAGATCGAATCGTCGTGCTCGACTACGGTCGAAAGATCGCCGATGGTTTGCCGATAGACGTCCGAAACAGCGAGGACGTCATCCGAGCGTACCTTGGCAGAAGCGAGCAGGCGGATTAGCGCATGGCGTTCTTTATGGAAGTTCTCATTGGCGGCCTTCTTGCAGGCGTGATGTATGGATTCGTGGCGCTAGGCTTCGTGCTTATCTACAAGGCATCAGGTGTTTTCAACTTCGCGCAGGGCACCATGGTGTTCCTTGGCGCGCTGACGGCAACGGGACTTAAGCAGCTTGGATTGCCGTTATGGCTCGCAATTGCGATTACAGCGGCTCTCACCATTGTCCTCGCGCTGCTGATCGAGCGGTTGGTTCTCAAACCGCTCCTGGCGCAACCACCGATATCGCTCTTCATGGCCACGTTGGGACTATCCTTCGTTATCGAAGGCGTAGCTCAAGTAATCTGGGGAAACAATGCGCGAGCGCTGGATCTTGGTATACCGGACGTTCCGCTGGATTGGTTGCTCGACACAAGCGGGGTCGGCGTGTCGACATTCGATCTCATCGCATCGTTGATCGCGCTTGCCTTGATTGGGATGCTTTCCGCATTCTTCTCGTACACGAAAACAGGCCGTGCGCTGCGTGCCGTGGCCGACGACACCAAGGCTGCCCTCTCGGTCGGCATCCCGCTGCAACGGGTCTGGGTCATCGTTTGGAGCGCTGCGGGGCTGGTCGCGCTGGTTGCTGGACTTCTTTGGGGCGCTCGCAACGGTGTCCAGTATTCGCTGACCCTCGTCGCCCTAAAGGCCTTTCCGGTCCTGATCATTGGTGGCTTCAATTCAATTCCCGGCGCCTTCGTCGGGGGGTTGATCGTCGGTGCCTCGGAGAAACTGGCTGACGTCTTCATTGGCCCAATGATCGGAGGCGGGATCGAGAGCTGGTTTCCCTATGTTCTTGCGTTGCTGTTTCTGCTCGTACGCCCCGAAGGGATCTTCGGCGACCGCATCATCCGCCGTGTGTAACGAAGGTTAGGCCAATGTTCTATCGTTTATCTGGACAGTTCAAGGCCTCGTACGATGAGGACAACAGGGTCTTCGGCGAGAGGCTTGATCGTCGGATATTCATCGTGACGATGCTGGTCGCTGCGATAGGCGTGCCATTGTTCGCCTCACACTACCTCCTGTCAGCGGTGCTCATACCGTTCTTGATTTTTTCACTGGCGGCACTTGGCCTTAACATTCTGACCGGCTTCGCTGGCCAAGTGTCGTTCGGGTCTGCGGCCTTCATGGCAATCGGAGCATTCGCCTCCTTCAACCTGTTACTGCGTATTCCGGAAATACCCTCCTTAGTCGCATTCGTGCTCGGCGGACTTTGCGCTTCGGCAATCGGGGTCATTTTCGGGCTGCCCTCACTTCGCATCCGCGGCTTCTACCTGGCGGCGTCCACGCTGGCGACACAGTTCTTCATCGTGTGGTGCCTCAGCAAGATTGGCTGGTTCACAAATTATGCCGCGTCAGGCGTCATCACTGTCCAGCGCGTGGCGCCGCTCGGGTTTCCGTTGGATAATCACGTCAGCAAGTATCTATTCGTTCTCGCTGTCGTCACTACGCTGGCAGCGGCCGCCAAGAACCTCATTCGCTCCCACATCGGCCGCTCCTGGATGGCGATCCGTGACATGGATGTTGCAGCTGAAGTAATTGGCGTCAGCCCTTTGCATGCCAAGCTCACTGCTTTCGCTGTAAGCGCCTTCTACTGTGGCATCGCGGGCGCGCTCTACTCGTACGCGTATGTCTCGACCGTGGAGCCTGATGGCTTCAATCTCGATCTCTCGTTCAAGATTCTCTTTATGATCATCATCGGTGGTCTAGGAAGCATTTTGGGGTCGTTCATCGGTGCGGCATTCATTGTGCTGCTTCCGATAGGCCTGAGCATCGCGTTCAGTTCCATGGAGCACCTCAGCGGCCTTAGTGCGCCATCTGGCATGACCTCAAACGTCGAGCTCATCATCTTCGGAGTGATCATTATCGTGTTTCTGGCCGTCGAGCCGCACGGCCTGGCACGCCTATGGCAGCGGGCAAAGGAGAAACTCCAAATCTGGCCGCTGTCGCATTGAAGTCAAAATCGAACAAAGCAACCCCGGAGGATATAGATGAAATACTTGTCAAAGCTCTTGCCTTGTCTTTTGAGCGCGAGCGTCATGTTGGCAGCTCCGGCATCCGCCGATCAGCCCGAGCAGTACATTCCCATTCTCTCGTACCGCGTCGGGCCGTTCGCCGCAAATGGCGCGAGCATGTTCAGTGGTTTGATCGATTACCTAAACCTGGTGAACTCGAAAGGCGGCATCAACGGCGTCCAGATCGCGTTCGAAGAATGCGAGACCGAGTACAACACTTCACGCGGCGTCGAATGCTATGAGCGCTTGAAGGATCGAAACGGTGGGGCGTCGGTCATCGAGACCGGATCGACGGGCATTGCCTATGCGTTGCTCGATCGCCTGCCGCAGGATAAGCGCCCGATGTCCACCATGGGATATGGTCGCGCGGATGCGGCGGATGGACGAGTCTTCCCCTGGGTTTATCCGTTGATCTCCACCTACTGGAGTCAGGCTGCGGCGATGGTGAAGTATGTGGCCGAGCAGTCGGGGGGGATGGACAAGCTCAAGGGAATGACAATTGTCGATCTCTATCACGATTCTGCATATGGCAAGGAATCGTTTCCGGTTCTTGACCACTATGCCAAGGAGCTCGGTTTTAATCTGGTCAAGATTGCTATTTCGGCACCTGGCATCGAACAACAGGCGCAATGGCTTCAGATCCGTCAAGCCAAGCCGGATTACGTGATCCTTTGGGGATTTGGGGTGATGAACGCTGCCGCGCTCAAGGCCGCGGCGCGGGTCGGCTATCCACGCGAAAAGGTCATTGGATCGTGGTGGGCGGGATCCGAAATCGACACCGTGCCGGCGGGCGATGCCGCGAAAGGGTACCTGTCGATGACGTTCACCGCGCCCGGATCATTCCCCGTGATCGAAGACATCAAGAAGACCCTCTATGACCAGGGCAAAGGAAACCTCAGCCGAGATGCCACCTTCGCAAGTGTCTCCCACGTTCGCGGAATTGTCATCGGCATCCTGATGACTGAGGCGATCCGAACCGCGCAGGAGCATTATGGCAAGGGCAAACCCGTGACCTCCGAGCAAGTGCGCTGGGGGTATGAGAACCTAAACCTCGATGAGAAGCGTCAGAGCGAGATCGGAGCGCTCGGCCTGTTTCCGCCAACGAAGACTAGCTGCGCCGACCATGAAGGATCTGGTGCATCAATGGTTCAGGAATGGGACGGCACGAAGTTCATTCCCAAATCGACTGGATGGGTCACCGGCGACCGGGCTTTTGTTCGTAAGCTGGCCGAGCAGTCCGCGGCCCAATATGCTGCAGAGAAGAACATCACTGCGCGCGATTGCGAAAAGGAAAAGTAAGTTGGACTTCCTGCAACTCGACAACGTTCAGGTCGTCTATAACGGCATCATACTGGTGCTGCGAGGCGTGACTCTGAACGTACCGCGCGGCAAGATTGTCACCTTGCTCGGCGCCAATGGCGCCGGCAAGACCACCACTCTGAAGGCGATCTCGAATTTACTTGCGGCGGAACGTGGGAACGTAATCGCCGGGTCCATCCACTTCGATGGGAGGAGGATCGACAGTCTCAATCCGGAGGCGCTCGTGCGATCTGGGCTGATCCAGGTGATGGAGGGAAGGCGGTGCTTCCCGCATTTGACGATCGAGGAAAACCTTCTGACAGGTGCGCACACCCGGTCGGCGAGTCACGCAGAACTACGCGACAGCATTGATAAGGTTTTTCATTACTTTCCCCGCCTGAAGGTCAAGCGACGGTTGAGCGCCGGCTATGCGTCGGGCGGTGAACAACAGATGTGTGCAATCGGTCGTGCATTGATGTCGAACCCCAGGATAGTTCTGCTCGATGAGCCATCGATGGGTCTCGCTCCGCAAATTGTCCAGGAAATCTTCGCGATTGTGAGGGGGCTGAACAATCGCGAAGGCGTCAGCTTCCTGATTGCGGAGCAAAACGCCACCTTGGCGCTGGATTGCGCGGATTTCGGCTACATTCTGGAGAACGGGCGAGTTGTCCTGGATGGTACGGCCGAGATGCTGAAGGGCAGCTCCGACGTCAAGGAGTTCTATCTCGGAATTAGTTCAGGTGAGCGTCGAAACTTCGCTGATCTGATTAAGAATCATCGCAAGCGACAGCCATTTCTGTCCGTTATGGACTGAAACAAGGGTGCCTTGGACTTGCCGGAGGAGTACCATGCCGATCGATCCAATTTTCCAAGCGGCGCTCGACGCCGCTCGCAATGCGGGGGCGCCCGGTCTCTCTGAGGGCACGATCGGCCAGTTCCGGAGCGTTCTTGATGCGAGCGCGGAAGCGCTCGGGAAGGGTCCCGAAATCGGTGGATTAAAGGACTTCCAAATTCCAGGACGTTCGGGTCCGATCGCTTCGACACTTTATTTACCTGTCGGACCACCGGATGGCATTGCGGTCTATCTGCACGGCGGTGGCTGGATTGGCGGATCGCGCGCCGGTTACGAGCAGCTCTGCCGTCAGCTCGTCTCACTGGCATCTTACGCGATTCTATTCGTCGATTATCGGCTTGCACCGGAGCATCCGTTTCCAGCAGCCACGGAGGACGTCCAAGACGTTCTGAAATGGATCGCCGAGAGCTCTATGGCTCGTGGTGTCATGCCCGTCGGATCAGATGTGGTCATTGCCGGTGACAGCGCGGGTGCCAATCTTGCGGTAGTTGCATCAACGGAATGGCGCGGGTCGTTGAATATCGCGCGGCTGGTTCTGTTCTACCCCGTTACGGATTGCGATTTCGAGACTCAAAGTTATCGCGAGCTCGGGCAAGATCTTAATATGACCCGCAGGGACATGCAGTGGTTTTTCGAGAATTACGCCCCGCGAGACAAGTGGATCGATCCGAAGATTTCTCCTCTGCGAGGCTCCCTCGCCGGAGCTCCCCCCACATGGATCGGGCTGGCCGAGTACGATGTGCTGCTGAGCGAGGGACAGGCGCTCGCCGAACGGCTGCGCCAGTTCGGCGTGGATGCACAAAGCATCGTCTATGAAGGAACGCTCCATGGGTTCGCTCGGTGGTTTAACATCTCGCAGACTGCGATGCGGGCAACACGCGATGCGTCGGCTGCCATCCGCGGTGTTGCCTCGTTGTAATCGATCAGTTTGAGTGATTCACCTGGAGCAGGATATGTCCAATCGCTTGCACTTCGACGCCGTCGTGATCGGTGCTGGGTTCGCCGGAATGTTCATGCTGCAACGCCTGCGTGAGTTGGGGTTGCGAACGCGTGTGTTGGAGGCCGGCTCCGATGTCGGAGGAACATGGTACTGGAACCGGTATCCGGGAGCGCGTTGCGACGTGGAGAGCATGGAGTATTCATACTCATTTGACGGCGCACTGCAGCAGGAGTGGGAGTGGAGCGAGCGCTACTCGGCTCAGCCGGAAATACTGAAGTACGCCCAGTACGTCGCGGATCGCTTCGAACTTCGAAAGGACATCCAGTTTCAGACCAAGGTCGTCTCGGCCAAATGGTCTGAAAAGGCCAGCCGATGGACCGTCCTGACTGACACCGGAGAGAGGTTTGAATGCCAATTCCTCATCACTGCTGTTGGCTGCCTGTCGCTGCCGAACCGACCCAAGTTTCCCGGTGATGATGAGTTTGCCGGACAGATTTATCATACGGGATTGTGGCCCAAGGCACCGGTCGATTTTCGCGGGAAGCGTGTTGGTGTTATTGGCACCGGATCGTCCGCGATTCAGCTGGTTCCACTGGTTGCAAAGGACGCCGACCGGCTGTTCGTTTTCCAGCGAACGCCAAATTACTCTCTGCCAGCAAAGAATCGTAAACTCGATCCAGTCGCGGTAAACCGCTACAAATCTCGCTACGATGTCTATCGACGGCTTGCTCGCAAGGCCGCAGTTGGGATTGCAGCCTTCCCGACCCCGATCAAGTCTGCTCTCGAGGTGGACGATGTCGAGCGAGATCTCACCTATACGCATGCATGGAGCGCCGGAAGTACTGGCTTTTCACGTGCATACATCGACATCATACGGGATGAGGAAGCGAATTTGACCGCTGCCGAGTTTGCCCGCGCGCGAATTCGTGATGCTGTCAAGAACAAGAAGGTCGCCGAGAAGCTCGTTCCGACGTATCCAATCGGGACCAAGCGGCTTTGCCTTGATACGGGTTATTTCGAAACGTTTGATCGCCCCAACGTGGATCTCGTTGATGTTCGTTCCGACCCGATCGTATCATTGACGCGCGAAGGACTTCGCACGGTCAGTGCCGAATATGCACTGGATGCAATCGTGTTTGCGACTGGCTTCGACGCGGTGACAGGCCCACTGCAGGCCATTGATATCCGAAATCAATTTGATCAGGCGCTCAGCGAGAAATGGAAGGAGGGACCTCAAACGTACCTCGGTCTCATGACATCAGGCTTCAAGAACCTTTTCATGATTACAGGCCCGGGTAGTCCGTCCATTCTCGTCAATGTCTTCGTTGCAATCGAGCAGCATGTCGAGTGGATCACTCAGTGTCTCACTCATATGCGGCAGGAGAATAAGTCCGTTATCGATGCCGAGGAGACGGCCGAGCGGCATTGGCGCGAAGAAGTGGACGCGATCGCGAACCGCACATTGTTGGCGAAGGCAAACTCCTGGTATGTCGGCGCGAACATAGAGGGGAAGCCGCGCGTGTTCTTGCCATATGCAGGGGGAATGGCCGAGTACACCGCAGTGTGTGAGCGGGTCGTGGCCGAAGGATATAGCGGCTTTCAAATGTCCTGAGCGTCGCTCTCGAGCAATGCCGGCGAGTTGTGTTCCATCGACAGGAAATCAGATGCCAAAACCTGAAGAACTAAAGACGGGTATTTTAGTCGTAACGGGGGGGAGCCGAGGCATTGGAGCCTCGATCACACGGGCAGCGCTTCGGCGCGGCTTCCGGGTTGCCGCCCTTTCGCGCTCCGGGGAGCTTCCGGCCGGAGTTGAACCATACGCTGATCGGGTGACGGCGGTGGCGTCTGATCTCAACAACGAGGAACAAGTAAGAGAGTGCTTTGCGGCGCTCGACGCTCGCTTCGGGCAGATTAGGGCGCTCGTCAACAATGCCGGCATTCACCGCGCCGGTGTCAGCGCGCGGACGAAATCTGATGACTTTGAGTCGATCCTTCAGACGAACACGGTCGCGGCCTTCAAGGCAATGCGCGAGTGCTATCCGTACCTGAAGCGCGAGGGCGGGGTTGTCATCAACATTGGTTCGATTTTCGAAACGCTCGGTGCCGCCCAAAATGCATCTTACAGCGCCTCCAAGGCGGCCTTGAGTGCATTGACGCGCTCACTGGCGAGTGAGTGGTCCCGCGATGGCATCGTTCTGCTCAACGTCGCTCCCGGATATGTCGCCACGGATATGAATACCGACTACCTGGCGCGCACGGAAGTGACGGAATATTTCGCGCGTCAGACCATGATCGGCCGGCCGGCTCAGGCCGATGAGGTGGGTGACCTCGTCGCAGGCCTCCTTGATCTGGACCTCACCCTTTTGACGGGTCAGACATTGCGCGCCGATGGAGGGCATAGTGTCGCGCACGGGCATCTTCGCTAGGGACTCGTAGGACTTGAAAATCTAACGAAGAGTCGGTAGAAAAGTCGACGCTTGATGGGGGATCTCTGCGATGGCCGTTCCGAAACAGCTAGAGGGGAAGCTTTCGCTTCCTGTGATCGTTGCGCCGATGTTTCTGGTCTCAGGACCCGATCTTGTCGTCGGTTGTTGCATCAACGGTATCCTGGGCACGTTTCCGAGCCTGAATCTGAGGACGGCTGCGGCGTTTGAGGATTGGCTCGAGCAGATCACGTCGCGGCTTGCAGAGCACGATCGCGGCTACCCGGAGCGCCCCTCGGCGCCGTATGGCGTCAATATCATCGCGCATCGCACCAACACGCGCCTGGAAGAAGACATGGCGCTTGTCGTGAAGCATCGCGTTCCCTTGATCATTACGAGCGTTGGAAACCCGCGCGACATCGTCGAGCAGGTTCATTCGTACGGCGGTCTGGTCTTTCATGATGTCACGACCGTCGACTGGGCGAAGCGGGCAATCGACGTAGGCGTGGATGGAATCATCCCGGTATGCGCCGGCGCGGGTGGTCATGCGGGTCTCATGAACCCGTTCGCGATCGTTCCGCAGATTCGCGAGTTCTGGGATGGTGCGATTGCGCTGTCCGGATGCATTTCCGACGGTCGATCGGTCTACGCAGCGCAGGCGCTGGGCGCCGACTTCGGCTATGTGGGAACGAGGTTCATTGCGACCCATGAGAGCCTTGCCGGCAAGCCCTACAAGGACATGCTGATCGATTGCGACGCCAGAGATCTGGTTTATACGCCCGCATTCTCGGGAATTCCCGCCAACATGCTTCGGCCGAGCATTGTTTCGAACGGCATGGATCCCGATCGCTTGCCCAAGAAGGATCACATCGACCTCGGCGAGGAGTTCAATCACGAAGCCAAGGCGTGGCGCGATATTTGGACGGCCGGCCAGGGCGTCGGCTCCATTCACGATTGCGTTGCCGTCGCCGATCTCGTCGATCGCATGAAGCGTGAGTATCAGTTGGCCGCCGAGCCGCTGAGGCCGCGCGAGAAGGCGATCGCGTGAGTGCGGACCAGTCCGCCTCGGTTTGGCGACCGAGCGCCGAGCACCTCAGTTCATCGAATCTTTCGCGGCTCATCGGGCGTCTTGGGCTTGATGACTACGACCAATTGCTCGAATTCGCAAACCGGCATCCGGATCGCTTCTGGTTCGAGACGCTCGAAGATCTCGGCGTTTGCTTCGATAAGGAGCCCAGCGGCTTTGTAGACCTCAGCAGAGGAAAGCAGTGGCCGCGCTTCTTTCCGGACGGACAGTTCAATTTCGCGGCGGCTTGCTTGCGCGCGCCGTCAGGGGAGGGCGGGCATGAAAAGCCTGCGCTCATCTGGGAAAGCGAAAAGGGCGACAAAGTTTGTTTGACCTATGCAGAGCTGGGCGTACGCGCCGCACGGGCTGCGACAGGTCTTCGATCGATTGGTGTGAACAAGGGTGATCGCGTTGGGCTTTTGATGCCGAACGTGCCGGAAGCGGTTGTGGCGTTCCTTGCCATCGGTTTGATGGGGGCGATCGTGGTGCCCCTCTATAGCGGATTTGGAGCGGGGCCTGCGAGTCAGCGTCTGCTTGACGCCGGCGCCGTTGTCCTCATCGCGGCCGATGGATTTGTCAGACGGGGCCGTGAAGTATGTCTAGTGGAGACGATCCGCGATATAGCGGCGGCCGTACCCTCTCTGAACCGCGTTGTTGTCTGCTCGGTGATTGGCGCGGCGATCAACGATGCCGGATACGTTCCGTGGACGAGGTTGGCGGACGCAGAGCCCGCCGCCGACGTCGTTGCACCGACGGCAACCGACGATCCGTTCATGATCATGTATACTTCCGGTACCACCGGCACGCCGAAAGGCGCATTGCATACGCACACGAGCTTCCCTCTCCGTGTGGTTCAGGATTGCGCATATATTTTCGACTTTCGGCCCGGCGATCGGCTGATGTGGGTCAGCGATATGGGCTGGATGGTCGGCCCGCTCACGATCATCAGCACGCTGATGTTGAAAGGCACGCTTGTTCTTTACGATGGGGCGCCGGATCAGCCGACGGTTGGCCGGCTCCGTGAGATTGCCGCCACTCATCGCGTGACACATTTTGGATCGGCCCCGACGGCAATTCGGATGATGGCTGCCGCATCTGACCAGGCGCTCGCGGCCGTATTTCCTACCTTGCGGATATTGATCACGGCTGGCGAGGTGATCGATCCGGATGCCTTCGACTGGTACTATCGGAAATTTGGCGGCGGTGTGACGCCCGTGATCAACTACACCGGCGGGACAGAGGTATCAGGCGCAATTCTGACAAACGTCGTTCTGCGGCCGATAGCACCCTGTTGCTTCAACAGCATCGCCCCCGGCATGGCCGCGGGCGTTGTCGATGACGAGGGGCGGCGCGTTGTGGGTGAACCAGGAGAGCTGGCCATCTTCGAGCCATTTGTTGGCATGACGAACGGCTTCTGGAATGCTCGCGAGCGCTATATTGAAGCCTATTGGTCGAGGATTCCAGATACCTGGGTGCACGGCGATCTTGCAATCGAACATTCCAATGGGCAGCTGGAGCTCCTTGGGCGCTCCGACGATGTGATGAAGATCGCAGGAAAGCGGGTTGGACCGTCTGAGCTCGAGACAACTGTGATCGACGGCCGGACAATCAAGGAAGCCTACGCGATCGGCGTTCCCGACGCTCGTTCGGGGGAAGCGATCGTTCTTTTCGTTGTGCCTGGTCCTGAAGCAAAATCCAGGGGAGATTCGGCGCAGTACGCTGCGAAGGTACTTGAGCAGCAGATGGGAAAGCCATACAGGCCGCATGCAGTGGTGGAAGTGGTGCAGCTCCCGAAGACAAGGAATGGAAAGGCCGTGCGACGGTTAGCGCGGCAAGCGTGGCTTGAATTGCCTCCCGGTAACGTCGCATCCCTCGAGAATCCGCAGATTTTTGACGACTTGCTCAAAGCATGCCGCATGCATCGTGGTGAAGCATGACATTGAATTACGATTGTCTACCGGTGTAGTGTTCAGGCCAGCGGCGGGAGGTGAGTTCTTTGTCGCTCGACATTGCCCAGCATGCGTTGAGGAGGCGCGGCCGGCCGTCTCGATCGACAGCTTCCGCCTGGTCCTGCATTTCGCTCCACATGGCTTGATACGCTGCCGTCGCCAATGGCGTCAGCATTTCCATGAGATGCGTACAACTCTTCGTTCCTCCCAGCTTATCGCGTACCTCGCGGTTCCAGCCGCCGCCGATCCTTGTGCCAATGAGGACCGAGAGGCTGGATGGCGCTCCGAAACAGTCTTGATAAGGGCCCGCATCGGTGGCGGCGCTGACATCGTGGACGAGGAACTCTTTGTCAATCGTCAGCCTGATCCACATCTCGTGGATGGCATGATGTGCCGGCGTCGTCTTGCCAAACGGTGCTGTGCTTTCGAAGGGCTTCTCGTCCACAATGTGTCCTTCGACGTCGTAGAGACCATCATCCCGCCGAAAGACCTGCATGTCGACATTGCGACGGTGGATAAACGATCGCGACACGGGTTTCTTGAGAGGCATGATCGGGCCCTTGCTTAAGGTAATCTAAAACAGCTGTTTATTGATTGACGCTCAAAAATCTATCGAATATACGTTAGGTAAACAAGCTGGGAGATGGTCACATGAGCGGCTCGCTTGTATCGGTGGATTACCCAGTTCAAGGCTGCGCGAGATTGACACTCAATCGGGCCGAGTCGAAGAACGCGCTATCTCGAGCTCTGCGAAAGGAGCTGACCTCGACGCTTGATGGGTTTAACGGCGACGATCGTGCCAGGGTGGTCATTTTGACCGGGGCTGGCACGGCATTTTGCGCCGGTCTCGATCTGAAAGAACTCGGATCTGCGAGTTCCAGCGACGTGCTTGGCTTCAATGACATCTCTCTTAATCCTGTCGCAGCGCTAGGAAGGCTTAGCAGCCCCACAATTGCCGCCGTGAACGGACCTGCGATCACCGGTGGGTTTGAGCTGGCACTTGCTTGCGACATCATCGTTTGCAGTCGAACGGCGCGCTTTGCCGACACTCACGCGCGTGTGGGGATATTGCCGACGTGGGGCTTGTCTCAACGATTGTCCCGCGCGATTGGACCGTATCGGGCCCGCGAGCTTTCTCTGACCGGAAATTTCCTTTCGCCCGAGCGGGCTGAACTGTTTGGATTGGTCAACCGCGTGGTCGAACCAGACGTCTTGCAAGCCGAAGTGATCGCACTTGCTGAGGCAATGCTGACGGTAGTGCCTAGTGCTCTTCGTAGCTACAAGAAACTGATTAATGACGGGCTGCAACTCACGCTGCACGAGGCTTTGGCGCTGGAAGCCGAAGTCGCAACTCTTTCTGCCCAAAGCGTCGTGATGAACGATGTTGAGCAGCGCCGCCATGAGGTCCTGGCACGCGCCAAGCAACAAGCGACAAATTTGCCAATATAGCGAAAGTGCAAGCTATGAGCGCGCGTGTCGAAGCCGGCCCACTTGCCGGCGTCAAGGTCATTGAATTGGCTGGGATTGGACCGGCGCCATTCTGTGGAATGCTTTTGTCGGACCTCGGGGCGGACATCATCCGCATCGATCGGCAGCTACGGTCAGACCTCGGTCTTACAATCGCGAGCGAATTCGATTTCACCAGCCGCGGCCGCCGTAGCATCACTGCTGATTTGAAATCAAAGAGCAGTATCGAGGCAATTCTCAAGCTCGTTGAGCGAGCGGACGTTCTGATTGAGGGATTTAGGCCGGGTGTCATCGAAAGGCTGGGTCTCGGACCTGACGTCCTGCTCGCGCGGAACCCTCGACTGGTCATAGGCCGAGTAACTGGATGGGGCCAGGAAGGTCCGCTGGCGCAGGCTGCAGGCCACGATATTAACTACATCGCGATCACCGGCGCTCTTGCTTGCATTGGTCGCGAGGGAGAGCGGCCTGTCGTTCCACTAAACCTTGTCGGCGACTATGGCGGTGGCGCGGTTTATCTTGCTTTCGGAGTCGTAAGCGCCCTGCTTCATGCGTCCAAGAGCCGTAAAGGCCAAGTGGTTGATGCAGCCATGGTAGACGGCGCGACGTCGCTCATGGCGCTTTTTTACGGTCGTCATGCTGCTGGTTTATGGAAGTCCGGACGCGCGAGCAATGAGCTTGATGGCGGCGCGCCCTGGTACGACACTTACCAAACCAAAGATAAGCGATATATTGCGATTGGAGCGATAGAACCGAAGTTCTTCCAGGAATTGCTTAAATGCCTCGG
The DNA here is from genome assembly GCF_006658625.1 of Bradyrhizobium sp. UNPF46. Classification (NCBI taxonomy): domain Bacteria; kingdom Pseudomonadati; phylum Pseudomonadota; class Alphaproteobacteria; order Hyphomicrobiales; family Nitrobacteraceae; genus Bradyrhizobium; species Bradyrhizobium sp. UNPF46. Next base: position 65,524 of record NZ_LFJB01000086.1, on the reverse strand, counting down.
GATCGATGCTGCCGATTGGATGCGTCCTGATGATCCCGTGTGTTGGCCCGATCTCCGTCGGTGCTTGGAGGCGACTTTTGCCAAGCGCACGCGAGATGAATGGGACGCGCTCCTTCAAGGATCCGACGCCTGCTATGCACCGATCCTTGACCTAGCCGAGGCGCCGATGCATCCGCATAGTCAAGCTCGTCAAGCGTTTGTTGAAGTCGATGGCATTACTCAGCCAAATGTGGCGCCACGGTTTTCAATTACACCCGGCGAGATTAAAAGATCAGCGCCGCAACCAGGTCAAGGTGGACTGGAGGCACTTAGATGCTGGGATTTGACGGAATCCGAGATCGATGAAATGCGACGCGGCGGCATCGGGTGGTCGTCCTGAGTCGTAATCCGTGCGGCGAATGAAGACGAAGAGCCTTGATCATTCGCTGCAGGCCCATGAGACACCACGGTTGTTGTTGAAGGTATGCATGTATCCAAAGTCTCGCGTCGGACCAGATACTGATCTTGCGATTGCGTTGGGCAACTGGCCGCCGTACCTGGTTAAAGCGATCAGTTTCCAAATAGATTATGTATTTAGATGGCGCCGTTATGATTGAGGTGATCGAAAAACTCGAAGTGCGGCGCGCGGACGCCAAGCTTGGCGGCGGCGAGAAGCGTATCGAGGGGCAGCACGCCCGCGGCAAGCTGACCGCGCGCGAGCGCATCCAACTGCTGCTCGACAAGGGGTCGTTCGAGGAGTTCGACATGTTCGTTGAGCCCCGCTCGGTCGAATTGGGCGTGCCGGGCGATGGCGTCGTCACAGGCGGGGCACCGTCAACGTCCGCAAGACCTTTGCGCTCATCTCACGAGCGTGACTTGGCAATTTATCCTTTTGCGGATCAATTGCCCTCGTTCACAAGCCAAGTCGCTTGGCGATGATGTTTCTTTGCACCTCATTGGTACCCCCACCAATCATCCCGACCCGAGAATCCCTGAAGTACATCTGAATATCATACTCCATCGCGAAACCTGCGCCGCCAAAGGTTTGCAAACCAAAATTCGCACACGCGAAGTTGTTTTCTGTTGCCAGAACCTTGGCCATGGAAGTTTCCATAACAGGATTTTCGCCGGCGTCCATCATATCTGCAACGCGATAGCTAATTAGGCGAGCTGCCTCGGTCAGCATCTTCATGTCTGCAATACGATGCTGAATGACTTGAAATTCCGAAATTGGTCTACCAAACTGCATCCTTTGCCTAGCATAATCAATCGTATAGTCGACAATCGCCTGACAGTTACCTGCTCCCGATGCTGCGATACAAAGTCGCTCCAAGTTAAGCCCCTTCATTAGAGAGCGCCATGCGGTGTTCTCCTCCCCAATCATCATTGAAGCCGGAACGTGCACGTCCGTCAGAAAGACTTCATTGGTGTGGGTTGTTCTGCGCCCAAGCATATCCATCGGCCTAACTGTGAGCCCAGGAGATTTAGCATCGACAAGGAACATGGAGAGCCCCTTATGTCCTGCGTCCGCAAGGGTTCGGGCTACAACTATGATGTAGTCCGCAACGTGCGCATTTGTGATGTATAGCTTGCTACCATTCAATGTATAATGATCACCTGTCCGCTTGGCGCTCAAGCGGATGCCAGAGACATCCGAGCCTCCTTGGGGCTCTGTGATTGCGATGGCTAGTCGAACGTCACCTTTGACGATACGCGGAATGAACTCGGCTTTCAGCGCGTCGCCGCCGCTATTCAGGATGTGCATGCCGGCGTACACGGTCGTGACCAAGTATGACGCTGCGATTCCGCCATAAAAATAGCCAAGCGCTTCCGCGAGGATTGCGAGATCCTTGTAAGAGCCTCCGCTACCTCCGTACGCTTCCGGGTACGGGAGGCTCATCCAGCCTGCGCCTGCGAGCGCCTTAAACGCCTGCTCGGGAAACTCGCCTGCCTTATCCAGCGCACGGATCTGCTCCCTGGACATGACGCTTTCGAGCAAGGCCAACACGCTTGATCTAATCATTCGCTGATGTTCGTTCAGCCCGAAGTTGCTAAAGCTGCTCTCGATAGCAGTGCTCATACAGTTCTCCAACGAAAGCAGAATACGTACAGAACTCATTTTGCTCTCTCCCAAGCAGGAGCGAGCATCGACGGGGTTTCAAAGTCGAGGTGCCAACGTAGCGAGAGACCGAACAAAAATCTAGCGATAGATCGGTAGATTAGGATTGTCGGTTTGCTAGCCCTGTTTTTGCGCCGCGATCGCGATCAGCAGATTGACAATCTTTATCAGGCTATCTATCATTCGTTAGAATGGAAGGTGTGCTGCATGCGCTCGTAAGCTCTGAGCAAGCTCATTGACAATGTCGGTCACAGTTTATTGGGGAAGGGAAGCTCTTGTCGGCCTCGGTAGTGATGATAGCGGCAAGCGCCGCGCCGGTCGGAAAGATCCAAACTGGACTCTCTGATGAATATCAAGTGGTCGAGCACGAGGTGCTGTCCGGCGTCGTGACCGCGGCAGTAAACGATGCGGGAATCGACAAAGCGTCAATCGATTCGCTCGTCTTCTCCGAGCCGCACATTTACACCCAGCAACGCTATTTTTCGACCTTTATGACGTCGTACCTCGGCCTTCAGTGCCGTGGCGCCGTTATGGAGGTGATGGGGAATGGCATGACTGGAGGCTTTGCCTTCGAACAGGCCGCCGATCAGATTCGTCTTGGCAGAGCCAAAGTTGCACTAGCGCTCGGCGTGAATATGGAAACGGCAACCTCTGCTGCGCAACACATGAATATGTCGATGCGCGCGACTGGCGATATCGACTTTCACAGTCCCGCCGGTTTCACACCGATATCCTGGTACGCCATGGATGCTACGCGCTATATGCACGAATATGGCGCCACGCGGGAGCAACTGGCGTCAGTCGCAGTGAAGAATCGACAGCACGCGAGCTTGAACCCCCTTGCGCACTTTCGCAAGCCGATCACCATCGAAGATGTTTTGAACTCACGGCCGGTCGTTGAGCCACTGTCGCTGTTAGACGTTCCTCCGCGCGACGATGGCGCAGTTTGTTTGGTTCTTGCAGAGGAGGGGTACGCGCGCACGCTCGGCAGGCCGTTTGTGCGGATTCGTGGCCGCGGCTCATATCATGAGGGCATTCACCAAGTCGGGGATCGCCCCCACGACATGATAGCCTTCAATTCCGCAGCTCGGGCAGCGCAAGCGGCCTATCAGGACGCGGGTGTTAGTGCCGCAGATATCGATCTTGCGGAACTTTATGCACCCTGCACGATCGTTGAAATTCTCGTCGGTGAAGCGGTAGGCCTAACCAAACGTGGTGATGGTGCGCGTGCGGCTGCGGCTCACGAGACTGCGTTGGGCGGTCGGATTCCAATCAATACGTCTGGCGGTTGCCAGTCGCGCGGGCATCCAGCACGCTTAACCCCTCTATACAACGCTCTGGAGCTTTTTGAGCAGTTGACCCATCGCGCAGGCGCCCGACAAGTAAGCAATGCGCGACTAGGCTTGATGAGCTGTGAGCTCGGTAACTACAACGCGGCATTGATTCACATACTGGAGCGCGGGGAATGACAAGGATAGCCATCCGTAAGTACTCGACCGCCCGGCCGTACCCTCCGCGACTTACCCGCTTCAACCAACCATTCTGGTCCGCTCTGCGTAGCGGCGATTTCAAGACGACCCGATGTACGAAATGCTCTGAGACCACCTTTCCGCCGAAGCCGATCTGTCCGCGATGTTGGTGCACCGACATGAACTGGGTGGACATATCTCCCGACGGCGAAGTCTACTCATACACCACGATCCATGCAGCCCCTGCAATTTTCGCGGCGGAGGCGCCGTACGTCGTGGCGATTGTTGACCTTGTCCAAGGGGTGCGGCTTGCGTCGCGAATACTGGATAGGCCGGATCACATGTCAGTAGGGCTTAGGGGCTCGATTGTAGCAACGCATCATCCGGACGGCCCTTACTTCGCGTTCGAGATCAAGAATTAAAGAGCTAGAGGTGCAGAGTAGCTGATCGGAGGGAGGACAGATTCGTGTACTCCGCGAACGTCATGGACGAGAAGCGGGATCGCGCTCCGCTGGAGCTTCTCAACCGGCCTGAGCGCATGAATGTCATCCGCGCGGACGGTGATCTCGAGGAGATGCACAATTCGCCCGAACAGGCGATCGTTGGTCTGTTCGAGGAGAAGGTGTCTTCATCCAAAGATAGAACGACATTGGTGATCGTTGGCATCACCAAAAGCGGGCTATAACGCCGGCTCCTCGGAGTAACAAGATGTTCGACAAAAAAAAGATCTCCGCACTTCCCGTTCTTCCATGCGAGGCGCGGTCGGGTCCGAGCGCTCTCGACGGCGTGAGAGTGGTGGATTTTACCCATTTCCTCGCAGGTCCACTTGCAACGCAGATGCTCGCTGACTTCGGTGCAGAAGTCATCAAGATCGAGCCACCAGGCAAAGGGGAAGACTTTCGGTTTTATCCACCGCACGACAGCGAAATGGGGCCAAAGGGAGGCGGTGCGCCGTTTCTTTGGGCCAATCGCAACAAGAAGAGTATTGCGTTGGACATCAAATCGTCAGTTGGCCTTGAGGTAGTCAAGGATCTCATTCGCTCCTCCGACGTCCTCGTAGAGAACTTCTCTTCGGGGGTCATGGAGCGTTTCGGACTCAACTATGAGTTCTGCTCTAAATTGAATCCGCGGCTGATCTATTGCTCGATTTCCGCTTATGGACGCCAAGGTCCGTTTTCCGATCGCAGCGGTTTGGACGCTGTCGTTCAGGCTGAAAGTGGCTTCATGTCGATGAACGGTTATCAGGATCGCCCTGGCGTACGATCTGGCCCAGTCGTAATGGACATCGCGACGTCAATGATGGCAGGCAACGCAATTCTACTCGCACTGTTCGCACGTGAGCGCACCAACAATGGCCAGAAGGTCGAGATCAGCCTCTTCGATACTGCGATGACGATGACAGGCTTTGCAACAATGCAACACTTAACTTCTGGCGTTGAAGCGCAGCGCCACGCAAATACAAGTCCAGACACTTGTCCGACCGGTGTCTTTGCCACCGCTGACCGCGAAGTCTATATTGCCTGCGGAAACGATAAGATATTCCAACGATTGTTCACAAAGGTCATCAATCGCCCGGATATTGCGAATAACGTTGAGTTCTCAAGCAATGCCAAGAGGGGCGTGCATCGCGACTTCATATTTTCCGTCATATCCGAACAGTTTGCGCTGCATCCTTGGGCGTATTGGAGTCGCAAGCTGCGTGACGCAGCGATCCCGAGCGGCCTGGTTCGGACCTTGAGCGAAGCCTTGGCGTCTGACGAAGCCCGGGAGCGGAATCTTGTCGGGCGAATTGAGCATCCTTTGATTGATTGGGTCCCAAATATTGCGTCGCCGCTGCGCCTTGCTGACACGCCCGCCGTGGCTCCCCGGGCGGCACCTTTCCTAGGCCAGCATACGTTTGAGATTCTCTCGCAGACCTTGGGATATGACCAGGAGCGAATCGGGAAAATCGATGCTTCTGGAGCGTGCGGCAAGCTTCAGGATCTGATGTCATGAGCGCCATGTTGGTTAATGGCCACGTTGCTGCAAAGCGCCTCCTCGTGACTGGGGGCGGATCTGGCTTGGGCAAGAACACCAACGTCGAGCATTTGCGGCGCTGAAAGTGCTGTGTAGTGACTGGCGATTATTGAGCCATTTGATCGAAGGATCAGCGTAGTCGGTCAGGCGAATAAAGGCGAGTTCGGTGATGAATAAGTACAAATCGGTTGTTTGGGAAGATGTTCAAGAGGGCGAAAAGTTGCCTTCATACGAATACGAGCTTAGCCTCTTACGGCTTGTCGCTTTCGTGCGCGCGAGCGGGCTCTACGATTATGTCCATTTTGACGGCGACTATGCCCGTGCTGTCGGCGTGCGTGATGCCTTCATTGCGACGCCCCATGTGGCAGGGCTGTTCGGACGACTTTTGAGTGACTGGTCAGGCCCTGATGCAAGTCTTCGCAAACTGACCTTCAGCCTGAATAAGCCAAGCTGCGTTAATGACGTGCTTACGGTCTCGGGCAGTATCACGAGAAAGTACCGCGGGGAAGATGGAGAAACACTCGTCGACATTGACGATCTAAGGATCTCCTACCCGGATGCTGACGGAGCCGCAACGGGGCAGGCGACCTTGTCTCTGCCCTCTCGGGACGGCCGTCCCATGCAGAACAGACGCGCGACCGCTACAAAACCAGCGACGCGCATCGATCCCGAAATGCCTGAAGTGGCTAAGGCTAAGATCGGTGTAGTAAGCGAATGCAGTCAGGGCCGAAGCATTCCAATCTCAGAGGACGAACTCCTTCTCTGGTGCGAAGCGATTGAGGACTGGAATCCGCTTTATTGGGACAAGGAGTATGCGAGCACAACTCCACATGGACGATTGATTGCCCCTCCGTTCGGCATGCTTCTGGGACCAGGATCTTCCGTCCAGCTAGGTCTCGGCTACAAACGGCCGGGTGCGGCAACGCCACTAGGCATCGAGAAGGGACTACGTGGGTTGCCGTTGCTTCAGTCTATGCGCAAAGGATGGGCGGATAGCTCTCGACCACTATCCATTCCGGGATACCCCGAACTGGCGGTCGTGAAGGCTGAAACGGAATTCTATACTCCATTAGGAGTTGGCGACACCATCCGTGTTACCGAAGAGTTGCTCGAATGTTCCGGAAGGAAGAAAACGAGACTGGGTGAAGGTTACTTCGGAGTATACGTAAAGTTGTTCTTCAATCAAGCCGACGATCTCGCGAAGTGTTATACGTCGACAATCTTTCACTACAGGGTGTGAGACAGGTTGCCAACGCGTTTTGGCGCTGAAGAGCCCTGCCGGGCTGGAACCGTCAATTTTTAGAGCTGGACTAGCCGCGGATAGATCGCCTCATCTTGATTCGCAAGTTGAGGTGATCGTTCTCCCGCACTTTCGACGGTCCAATCTTTGCGCGCGCCCGTCGCCGAGCAGCCAGAGTATGCTCTGTCGAACGCCACTTCTGTGACAACCGCACCGCCTTTCTAAAGAAGTAGAACAGTTGGGGAGAGCAGCATGAGATACGTCGGTCTCGCTTTTTTTCTGAGCGGAGTCTTCCTTGCCGCCAGCGGCGCTGCGCAGGCTCAAAAGCAATATGGTCCGGGCGTCAGCGACGTGGAAATCAGGATAGGACAAAACGCGGCGTTCTCTGGCCCGGGATCGAGTTACGCTTTTCAATACCGCGTTATGGCCGCCTATCTAGATGCTTTGAATGCGCAGGGTGGAGTCAATGGACGCCAGATCGTGTTGCTCCAAAGGGACGACGGTTACAGTCCACCGAAGACTGCGGAGGTGGTCCGCCAGTTAGTCGAGAACGAAGACGTCCTTGCGATTGTTGCACCATTTGGCACGCCTACGAATGCGGCGATCCAAAAATATCTGAACCTCAAAAAAGTTCCGCATCTTCTTATCCAGAGCGGCGCGTCGCGCTGGAACGATCCCGATCACTTTCCCTGGACCACCCCCTACTCCCCCTTTTATGTGATAGAGGGGCGCGCTATTGGCCGGTTTCTCTTGAATGAGTATCGATCGGCAAAAGTCGGCGCTTTGTATCAAGCTGACGACGTTGGAAGAGACTTCATGAAAGGTTTGCGGGAGGGGTTAGGCGCCGAAGCGTCTACGATGATTGTGAAAGAAGCCAACTACCAAGTAACCGACCCCACAATTGATTCTCAAGTCGTGGCCCTGAAATCTGCCGGCGTTGACGTAGTGTTTCTCGCCGCTCAGAACCGCTTTGCAGCTCAAGCCATACGGAAGATCGCTGAACTGGGATGGAAGCCTCAGATTATCTCAACCTCCATTGCAAATTCGGTGAAGGAAGTTCTTGTCCCAGCAGGTGAAGCTGCCTCTACCGGGATTATTAGCACAACAAATTATAAAACGCCGAGCGATCCCGCTTTCCGAAGCGACAGCGGCGTTCAGCAGTACCTATCTTTCCTAAGCAAAGCGTTTCCAGGCCATGATCCTGATGACATTGCGGCAATAAGAGGAGTTTCCGTGATGGAAGCGGCAGTTGAGATCTTGCGGCGCTGTGGCGACAATTTGACCCGTGAAAATGTCCTTAAGCAAGCGACGAACTTACGTGGCCTGCGATTGTCGCTATTGATGGATGGCGTTACCATACAGACCCATCCCGAGGACTATTCAGCTATTAAACAAATTCAACTCATTAGATTTGATGGAGAAAAATGGGTGAAATTTCGCGAGTTGATCGATGACGAATGATGCATTGAAGTAGGGCATCGTGAGCTAAATTGGTCATTCGGCCTGCAATATTGGCTCTGACGCAAGTTTGGTGCAGCGCCGACTACTCGGCAACAATCGGTCTGGCTTGAAGCAGGTCGATGTTGCCGCGGCCGTACATTTGACGTCCAACGAGCTTGAGGCGCGGGGTCTGACCTTTAGTCTGTACACCTCATCTCTTCTAGCTCAATCGACTGCCAGACTTAATGCGCTTCGAACCTCCAGCGACCCTTGCGTCTGCCTCCATGACAGGCGATGTCGGACTGCGCGAGCATGCGACATTTTTAGATGAAGCTGCATGGCACGCTTTCCGAGTCCGCCATCGCGTATTTTGCTAGGATCTGCCGATGGCAGTCCGCCCATGATCTTTCGGCAAACATCAGCACCGTTCGAAGGCTGAAGCGTTTGACGCAGGCGATCGAAGGCATCTCAGAATGCTGCCGTCATCGCGTAATCTGCGTAGTTGCGAAGAAAGCCAGGAGGCCAGGCGTCGTTGGGACTGGTCCGCGCCACGGGGAGCTCGCGATAGCCGCCAAGCTCGGGAACATGGCGATAGTATATTCCGACCCCCGTGAGGGCCTGCTTGAGCGATCCTGCGTTGAAGTGGGGGTATCTACGCGAGGTAGGAAACCTACGCACGTCGATCAGCGCCTCAATCTTGGCCGACCGCAGAATATCGATAAAGTCAGGCAGGAGCCTATTCGAATGTCCGACGGTGAAAATAGGATCGGCGAGCATTTGCGGTTCATTGGTTGCCGCTAACACGGGTGCGTTCTGTGCAAGTTAGCAGTGGGGCGGTATGCTTGATAGTCGGCCCACAAACGCAAAGAGGACTGCCTTGAGCGGCTTCGGACAAAAGCTTGTTCGATCCATCCGTTTACCGTCGACAAGCGTTGAAGGAAGAACAGTTCTGCTTGGTCATGCGGTCGAGATGTGAAGTTTATGGACTGCTGCGCTCACAGACTTGAATAATTCGTCCACCAGTCTTGGCGCCCGGAAGCGATAGAGCCGGGCAAGTACCAGATTCTGCGGACGATCAATATCGGAGACCGGACGCGAAACTAGCTTCCCGTGGCCTTCGACCTGATAGGGCGGTACGAAATTTAGGAGCGCATAACCGAAACCGTTAGCGACTAGACTTCGCACCATCTCGAAGCTTTCGGTCCTATAGCCGATAGTCGGAGTTAGTCCCTTGCTGCCAAACAAAGATAGAAAATAGTCGCGCGTTCTCGGTTGGTCGAGGAGCACCATGGGCTCACTGGTCAGGTCCGTCAACGAACATGTCTGGCTGTGAGCCAGCGGATGTGAGGCCGGCAGCACGACCTGAACCGGCATCGACCGCAACGGGGCTGCGTGCAGCGTCGTCGGAATATCGTAATCGTACACGATGATGAGATCGAAGCCGCCGCCATGCAGCGCATCGAGCAAGGCCTCGTGCTTGTCTTCGCGCCAGCGCAGCTGAATCTCGGGATGATTGTCAGCCACTTCTTTCAGGATAAGCGGAATAAGATAGGGGGCGATGGTCGAAAGACAGCCGATGTTGATGCGCCCGACCGCCTTGTACGGCCCACGTTGCGCGACGGACTCGATTTCGCGTGCGTGCAGCAGAATGTTGCGGGCGTGGGCAGCGAGGTCTTGACCAGCCGAGGTCAGTATCAAGCCGCGGGCGTGTCGACGAATGAAAAGCTGAACCTGAAGAAATTCCTCCATTTGAGCGATGGCGGTCGAGATTGAAGCCGATGACACGTTGAGTGTTTCGCCGGCTCTTAGCACGCTCTCGTGGTTGGCCGTGGCAAGAAAATAGGTGAGCTGCCGCAGCGAGAGCTTCGGTACCGTCTCTCCGACTTCGAGTTTGTCTCGGTTCTTTTCCGAAGCCACGCTCTCTCCATATTTCGCCAGATCCCTAATTGCTCATCGAGTGAGCAAAGACAGCATCTCTTTTCGGCACGGCCGCTGAAACAGTTTGCAGTTCAAAAAATCCAAACCCGGCCTTCAGTTAAATATATTTGGCAGAACCAAGGCCCAACGCAATAGTGAGGTGGAGAGAATTTGGGAATGGTGCGGCGCACTCTGGCCGCCTAGCATGGGAGTTGGTTGTGGTTGCTCAGAAACAGTTTCTGACGGCGGCATATGGTGGCTACCTCAAGCAGGAGAGTCCTGGTGAGAACGTCGAGCTGACGCATGTAGAAAAGGGCTCTCTCGGCGGAGAGCTGCTGCGTCGCTATTGGCAACCGATAGCGTTGACTTCCGAAGTCGGCGATGTGCCGCTTGGTTTCCGCATGTTCGGCGAGGACTTGGTCGTGTTCCGCACCACCCAGGGCGAGTATGGCATTCTTGATCGCCACTGCAGTCATCGCGGCACGTCGCTGGAGTTCGGCCTTCCGACGGAAGACGGCTTGCGTTGCTGCTATCACGGCTGGCTGTTCGGGGTCGACGGCCGCGTGCTCGAGACGCCGGGCGATCCCCCCGGCAGCGCTTTGAAGGACCGTCTGTTTCATGGGGCTTATCCGGTCAAGGAATACAAGGGTTTGATTTTCGGATATTTCGGTCCGCCGTCGAGCATGCCGGAATTCCCCGTCTACGACAGTTACGACTATCCCGACGACAAGCTCGTCCCGTATTGCATCACCTATCCCTGCAACTGGCTGCAAGTGCAGGAGAACGTGATGGACCCGGCGCATGCGGTGTTCCTGCACACGCGCGTGACCTTCTCGCACTTCTCCGACACCTGGGGCGAGCTTCCGGTAATGGATTTCGTGGAGACGCCCACGGGGATGATCTACGTCACGACGCGTCGCTGGAAGGACAAGGTCTGGGTCCGCTCCAACGACATCATCATGCCGAACCTCGCTCAGGTCGGACACATCTGGGAGGACGGCCAGGACGCCAAGCAGTTCGGCCGCGTCGGCATCACGCGCTGGACCACCCCGATCGACAACACGACTTGCAAGGTCATCGGCTGGCGGCATTTCCATTCAGAGGTCAATCCGCGCGGGATAGGCAAGGAGGAGGACTGTGGCCTGGAAAAGGTTGACTTCTATGGACAGGGCATGGGCCAGTCCTTCGAAGAGCGCCAGCGCTTGCCCGGCGACTATGATGCCATCGTCTCGCAGCGTCCCATCGCGCAGCACGCGCTCGAGCATTTGACCTATTGTGACAAGGGCGTGGTGATGCTCCGGAAGTTGTTGCGGCGTGATATCCGCAGGGTAGCTGCCGGCGAGGAAGTGCCGACTTCAACGCTGCGCTCCAATGGCGTGATTCCAACCTATTGTCACGACACTGTGCTCTCGATCCCGTCGATCGCCGGGACCGACGATCTTGAACTGCAGGAGGAGGTAGGGCGTCGCGTGACCGAAATCGTGGTCGAGGGTGAGCACCATACCGCTGAAAATCGGCTCGCGATCGTCCGCGACCTTTTGATGGAATATGAGCGGTCGGTTGTTGCGCAGGCTGCGGCCTAATTCGAAGATTGCTGGGAGATACATCGTGTCGAGCAATAGTCCTATCCATCCCGGCAAGGTCGCCTGGACCGGCGAGAATCCCGGCATTTATCTCAAGGAAACGCAGGACGGAGCCTGGACCGGCCTGATGTGTTTCTTTCGGGTACTCTATTCGGATCACGGAATGGGGACCGGAATCGTCGTTCTCGATCAGCCGGGCGTGGCGCAGGGATATCCGGCCGTCCTGAATTTCTGCATCAGCGACAATGAGAGGCTGGCGCGCTATCTGATCGACGAGTTCTTCTCCAAGTTCGCCTCGTTCCGTGTCTCGCCGGGCATCCAGGCAGTCACCCATCTGTCGATGGTCGAGAGCCGCCGGGAGGGCAGCACGTCGTCGACATATTCGGAAATCGTTTGCAGCACGGATATTGAAGTCGTCGCAACCTGGAAGAAGCTCGGACCGGCCTACGCGGTCGATATGCCGGCGGAAAACGGTCCGACCAAGTTGCACCAGATGTACAGCCTGTTTCTCGATGCCGGAGAGGGCCTCATCACGATCAACGGCCGGCCGCTGGCTGGCAAGGTCGTGCAGCGCGACTTCGCCGGAACGCGAAAGAGTACCGCTTTCCTCGCGTTCTCCGAATCCTGGATGAGAGTCTGAACAAGTCCGAAGGGAAGATCCTATGTCCGACGCCCTGCAATTCCTCATCAGCGGACTGGTTGTCGGCAGCATCTATGGACTGATCGGCGTCGGGTTCACCTGCATCTACAACGTCACCGGGATCGTCAACTTCGCACAAGGCGATTTTGCCATGGTCGGCGCGATGAGTGCTATCGCAATCCAGACTGCCGGTGCGCCGATGTGGCTCGCCATCATCCTCGCAATCCTGATCACATGCATGGTTGCCACGCTGATCGAACGCACGGCAGTTCAGCCGGTTCGTGGCGATGTCATGCGCGGCATCATCGTCACGATCGGCGTCGGCGTCGTCCTGCAGGGAGCGGCTGCCGTCATTTGGGGAACGGATGCTGAGCCGATGCCCGCGTTCTCGGGTGAGAAGCCAATCCATCTGCTCGGTGCGACGCTGGTGCCGCAGTCCCTCTGGGTGCTCGGCGTGGCAGCCGTCGCGATGGTGGCGCTCGATCTGTTGTTTCGAAAGACCTATTTGGGCCAAATGTTCCGCGCCTGCGCCATGAATCCGTTTGCCGCCCGGCTTGTTGGTATGAAAGTCGAGACCATGAGTCTCGTTGGTTTCCTGATGTCGGGAGCTCTTGGAGCAATTGCCGGCATCGTGGTGGCTCCCATTGCGCTCACGCAGTACGATACGGGCCTGCAATTGGGCATCAAGGGCTTTGTTGCCTGCATCGTCGGCGGGTTCGGCGGTCCGATCGGCGCGGCCGTCGGCGGTATCGTGCTCGGGGTGCTCGAAGCGTTCGCCGCCGGCTATGTCAGCTCCGGTTACAAGAACGCGATTGCCTTTGCTCTGCTGATCGGCTTCCTGCTGTTCCGGCCCGGGGGATTGCTTGGAGACTATGAGCGGGTGCGCGCATGAAGAGGCTCCGCATCCCCATTCTGGTCGGCCTGCTCACGCTCTGCGTGTTCTCCAGGAGCGGCTATCTCGTCAGTCTGTTGGTCGTGATCGGGCTGCAGGCGATGCCTGCGATCGGACTTTCCTTGATCGCGGGTTATACCGGCCAGATATCGCTCGGACATGCCGCTTTCTACGGACTTGGCGCTTACGGCGCGGCGCTGATCGGAAAGTTGCTCGGCGTTCCAGCCTGGCTCGACGTACTGCTTGCGACGGCGATGGTTGCGGCACTCGCTTGGGCGATTGGCTGGCTCGTGTTTCGCCTTAGGGGCCACTACCTCGCGATGGCGACGCTGGCATTTGGGATCATCGTCCACGTTGGGCTGGTGGAGTTGCGCGACGTGACGGGCGGGCCTAACGGACTGACCGGGATTCCGCCGCTGACGATCTTCGGCCTGGCAGTCGATAGCGATTTCTTGTTCCTGCCGGTGGTTTGGGTCGTGACGATTGCGGGCATCGTTTGTGCGGAGAACCTCATCGCTTCGCCGACCGGGCTTGCGATGCGAGCGATTTCCGAGAGCGAGAATGTCGCGCGGTCGGTCGGCAACGACGTTCAATCGGTCAAACGCCTGGTGATGATGGTAAGCGGAATATTGTGCGCCCTCGGCGGGAGCCTTTATGCCCATTATGTCGGCTATCTCAGCCCCGGACCCTTCGACGTCGGTTTCTCTGTCAAGCTTCTGCTGATGGTAGCAGTCGGCGGATTCGCCGATGTCTGGGGTGTGCTCTTCGGGGTCATCTTCATCACATTGATTGGCGAGCTCTTGAAGCCGCTGGGTGCATACGACGTCGTGTCTTACGGCCTGCTCCTGGTGGTGAGCGTGATCTATTGCCCGAACGGTTTGTTGCGCGGAATTGCCGGGGTCGCAGACCGAGGCAAGCGGGTGATGAGCGCGGGACGCTCGGCATGAGCGAGCCATTGCTTTCGGTCCACAATGTTTCGATGAGCTTTGGTGCGTTCAAGGCGTTGTCGAATGTCGGCTTCGATGTCGGGCATAACGAGCTGGTGGCGCTGATCGGCCCCAACGGCGCGGGCAAGACCACACTCCTGAACGTCCTGTCGGGTGAATTGATACCCCAGGCCGGGAAAGTCAGCTTTGCCGGCCGCGACATTACGAGCGATCCTCCGCATCGGGTCGTTGCGCAGGGGCTGGCGCGGACGTTCCAGGCTGCAGAGCCGTTCCAGCGCCTTACGCTCAGGGAGAACGTCATGGTTGGGGGCGTGGCTCGCCAGAAGCTTGGCCTGCTGTCCTCAATGTTGGGGCGCGGGCGCAAGCTGATTGACGACGGCACGCTCGGCTCGGAGGCCGATAGCCATCTCGCGGCGGTCGGTTTGCTCGACTTGGCGGATCATCCCGCTTCTATACTGACGGCAGGACAGCGCCGGCTCCTCAGTATCGCGCGGATACTCGCTTCGGGTGCGCAGATGCTGGTGCTCGATGAACCCGGTGCCGGTTTGAATGACGTCGAAAAGCGCGCGCTCGGCGACATCATCCTGTCGCTGTCTAAAGCCGGCAAGACCATCCTTTTCATCGACCACGACATGCCGCTCGTCAGCCGCATTGCTCGCCGGATCATAGTCCTCGATCAGGGACGCGTCATCGCCAACGGCGAGCCGGCGCAGGTCAGGAGTGATCCCCGCGTGCTGCAAGCCTATCTCGGGCAGCGCGGAGTGGCTCCGGTGAAGGCCCCGCGTGTGCGTGCGCCTGCGGGTGAGCCGCTGCTCGAGGTTTCGCAGATGAGCGTGAACTATGGCGGGCTTGCAGCGCTGGACCGGATCTCGCTTGGCGTCGGTCGGGGAGAGATCGTGGCGCTGGTGGGAGCCAATGGTTCCGGCAAGAGCAGTCTGCTCCGGGCTATCGCGGGGATCGAGGTCTCCACGGCCGAACATGTCACTTTTGACGGGGTCGAGCTTGACGGCGTTTC
Organism: Bradyrhizobium sp. UNPF46; assembly: GCF_006658625.1. Lineage (NCBI taxonomy): Bacteria > Pseudomonadati > Pseudomonadota > Alphaproteobacteria > Hyphomicrobiales > Nitrobacteraceae > Bradyrhizobium > Bradyrhizobium sp. UNPF46. The sequence goes on along the minus strand of NZ_LFJB01000086.1, from coordinate 50,267 downwards.
TGCCGATCGGCGGGTCGCGCAGGGGATTAGCCTCGTACCCGAGGGGCGCGCGCTATTTTCATCCTTGACGGTGCTGCAGAACCTTTCCGCTGGACGATATGCGCGGCGGCGTGCCGGCGGATTCCATCACGTCATCTGGCGTAGCGCGTCGGAGCGGCGTCAGTTCGAGCAGCGGCTCGAAGCGGTCTACAAACTTTTTCCGATCTTGAACGAAAGAGCGATGCAACTTGCCGGCACGCTGAGCGGCGGGCAACAGCAGATGCTGGCCATTGGCAGGGCGCTTATGGGGGATCCGCGATTGCTGATGCTCGACGAGCCCTCGCTCGGCCTTGCGCCGCAGGTGCTCGCCGAGATCCTGCGCTGCGTCGAAAAGCTGCGGGACGAGGGTCTGACGATCCTTTTAGTCGAGCAGAATGTTACGGCAGCGCTCGCGATTGCCGATCGTGGCTATGTGCTGGCCAATGGCCGGGTGGTCGCGCAGGGCCCTGGCCGGGTGCTGCTGGACGACCAGCGCCTAACCGAGGCCTATCTTGGATCGAACGAGCCGCTTCCGGGCGATTCTGCGCCGAGCCCTCGCATTGTGGCGATGTGAGGCGCATGAGATGACACGTTTTTCGATAACCGCCGGCGACGTTGCGCGAACCGAACTGCACGCTGCGGACAAAGCCGCACTGGAACGCATGCACGCGGTCGAGCCGATCTGGCGGGGCGTGGCGCTGGCGCGCGACGTGATTGATTTTCCCGAACGCTCCATCCTTCATGCCGGTCCACCGGTTCGGCGGGGCCAGATCGCGCAGCCGCTGGTAAACAGCGCCATCATGGCGATCCTCTATGAGGGATGGGCGCGGGACATCGCGGCTGCTGCTGCTATGCTTGCTCGAGGCGAGGTGCGGCTCTTGCCGGCGCAAGACTACCGGACAATGGTTCCTCTTGCCGCGGTGCTGTCTCCCAACATGGCGGTCCAGATCGTTGCCGACGCACGAAACAAGGATAACGCAGCCTTCAGCCCACTCAACGGCGGCATGGCGTTGGCGCAGCGTCTCGGCCTTTGCAGTCGAAATGTTCTTTCGCACCTGCGCTGGATCAACGGGAACCTCGCCGCGACATTGGAAATCATTGTCGATCGCGACATTCGCCTGATTGAGATCGCGGACGCGGCGCTGGCAAACGGGGATGATTGTCACTCGCGTACGGCGGCGGCCACGACGCGGCTGGTGCAAGTACTCTCGCCGCGGCTGGGCGGTGAAACGCCGGAGCGGCGCTTCTTGGACCGTGCGTCCGGCTTCTTCCTCAATTTGTGGATGGCCGCGGTCAAATGCATCGCGCTTGCGGGTGAAGGCGAGGGGAGCAGCATGGTCACCGGATTCGGGGGAAACGGCATTGAGGTGGGGCTGAAGCTGGGCGGCGCTTCTGATCATTGGGTCGTAGCAGACGCGACTCCCCCCACGGGCAGTTTGCTTTCCGGATACAAGGAGGGCGACAGGCTTGGGGCGATCGGCGATAGCGCCCTGGTCGATGCGCTCGGCTTTGGCGCGATGACTTCGGCATCCTTGCTCGCTACCGCCACGCCGGAAGACCCGGAGTCTGTTGGACGGATGCGCCTGTTACCCCAGAGGCACCGGTCATTTTCGCGCACCGGCATCCATGTCGGAATGCCCGCCAGGAGGGTCGTCGAGAGCAGTTCCATGCCGGAAATTGTCCTTGGCATTCTTGATCGCGGCGGCAATGGCGGACGCATAGGCGGGGGCATCTATCACCCGCCGCGGGAATTGTTCGTCGACGCGAGTTCGGCACTCAATTGACTCAATCTTGCAAAGAGGGACCACACATGAAAATCAAGTCCGTACTGGCGTCATTGCTGCTCGTCGCCGCGGTGTCGGCCGCGCATGCGCAGGAGACGATCAAGATCGGTGGCCTGCTGGAGACCTCGGGCCCCATCGCTTCGCTCGGGCAGCCGGGGCTTGACGGCGCAATGCTCGCTGTGGAGCAGATCAATGCAAAGGGTGGCATCGGGGGAAAGAAACTCGAACTGGTCAACCTCAACACCGAGGGCGACAACACCAAGGCCGTCACGGCGGCCAAGCGCCTGCTTGACCAGAACGACGTGGTCGCTCTGGTCGGACCGATGAACAGCGGCTCGTCCTACGCCATCATCGATACCGTGCAGAAAGCGTCGACAGCCATGATCTCCAACGGCGGGTCTCGCGGCATCGTGCTGCCGCCACAGGACAAGAAATGGATCTTCCTGTCGCCACTGACCGACGTGTTGGTCCAGAGCGTAATGATGGCCGACATGAAGCGCCGCGGCGTCAAGAACGTGGCTCTTCTCAACGCAGATTCGCCGTTCGGCACCAGCGGCCGCGAACAGCTTGAAAAGAACGCGGCGTCCTTCGGCATAACCATCGTCGCGCAACAGGCGTATGGCAACGACGACAAGGATATGACACCCCAGCTCACCAAGATCCGCAGCACCAACCCGGATGCGGTCGTGATCTGGGCGACCGGACCGGGCCAGGCTATCGGCGTGAAGAACTACCGGCAGCTTGGCTTGACGGCGCCGCTCTATCTGTCGCACGCCGCGAACGACTTCAACTTCCTGCGGCTCGCCGGCGGGGCGGCCGACGACATTTTGATTCCTTCCTCGAAGATTTACGTCATCGACTCGCTGAAGGAATCCGATTCCCAAAAGGCCGGCCTGTCCTCCTTCGTGCGTGACTATCAGGCCAAATACGGCAAGCCCCCGGCTACCTTCGCCGGCAATGCTTACGATGCCGTCAATATGATCGCGGAAGCGATCCGCAAGGTCGGCCCCGATCGTGCCAAGGTTCGCGACGCGATCGAAGCGCTGAAGGATCATGTCGGGGTGACGGCCGTCTATTCTTATAGTGCCGACGATCATTTCGGCGCCAAGTCGGACAGCGTGGTCTTGCTGACCGTGAAGGACGGCAAGTTCGCGCTCGCGCAGTAGTTGGACAACCAGTCGGAGTTGAACCCGAATGACGACGATCATGCTGACTTTTGCCGACGGCGACAGCGTCCGCATCGCTAGCCGCAGCGGAGAAAATATCCTGGCGGCAGCACGTCGCGCTGGGATTCCGCTGAGCTCGGATTGCGAGGTTGGAGATTGCCAGACCTGCCGGGCGACGTGCGTTGCCGGAAAAGTCGAGTATGACGAACTGTCGTCGATTTCGCTGAGCCGGGAAGAAGTGGAGGGCGGCGAGATTTTGCCTTGCGTCACGATGGCTGCAAGCGATCTCGAACTTCGCATACCTTACGAACGGACGAAGCTCGTCCCGGTCAAGCAATTCTCCGTCAAGGTCGAGGAGATCAAACGGCTGAGCGGATCGGTCGTCGCGGTCACCGCTCGCATGCTGGGTCTTGCCCCGCTCAGATTTCTGCCCGGCCAGTACGTCCATCTTCAGGTTCCTGGAACGGCCGAATGGCGCTCCTACTCGATGGCCAATGCGCCGGGCGAAGACCGCATCCTGGAGTTCTACGTCCGCCTGCTCGACGACGGGGTGATGTCGCGTTATCTGACCGAGCGGGCCGCGCCCGGCGATGTGCTTTCGGGCCGTGGCCCGCAGGGAATATTCTATCTGCGCAGCGGAGTCCGGCCGCTGCTCATGGTGGCTGGTGGAACGGGCGTGGCGCCAATGGTTTCGATGTTGCGCCAGATGATAGCGTCAGGGGAACATCGTCCGGTCACGCTCTGCTTCGGCGTGACGGAGGCAAGCGATCTGTTCCTGGTCGAGGAATTGACCGCTATGGCGTGTTCTCTGCCGGAATGCGATCTTCGGATAGCGATCGCCCGCGCATCGCCGCGAGCCGGTTTCCACGCGGGATTTGTCACGGATCTGATCGCTGATGAGAAAGCTGCAAATTCTGATATTTACCTGTGTGGCCCGCCCGCAATGACGGACAGGGCAAGGGCGATGGTCACCGAATTCGGTGCGGTCGCTTCATCGATCTTCTCAGAAAGATTCGTGCCCAGCGCGGTAAGCGGCCTACAGGCTTCCACGAGTGCAAATGTCTAGCAGCAGTTCGCGGGAGCAAGACGGAACCCTGGCTGGAACTTCTTGCGAACTTATGGTCACGCCACGCCGGCTCTCGGCAGCCGGTTTCAGTCCATTCGGCGAAGTCATCGAGCCTGTCGGTACGGCAGTTCGGCACATGGTTACGTCAGCGTTCGAGACCGATGGCCTGCCATCGGAGCGGCTTTTGTGGGTCTATCAGTTGCCCGCACCTGCTTGCCTTCCACTGAAGGTAACCACGATGGAGCGGCATCCTCACTCGGCGCAGTTCTTCAGTCCACTTTCCTGCAGCGAATTTCTGGTCGCCGTGTGTCTAAGCGGGGAAAATGGCGAACCGGACATTGGCAAGCTGGCCGCCTTCATCGCCCGCAGCGGCCAGGGCATTGTTTACCGGCCGAACGTCTGGCATCACCCGATGGTCGCTTTGGATGGACCTGCGGTCTTTGTCGTCTCTCTTGCCAAGGGTTGTGCGGACGATAGCGTTTCCGTTACGATCGGTAGCCCTGTCACGATCGTCTCGATGCCGCAGGAGATGTCATGAGCGTACCGGTCGGGCGCGAGCGAGATTTCGTCGGTTATAGTGGTCGATTTCCAGATCCGAAATGGCCGGGTGACGCCCGCCTTGCGCTCAATCTTGTCGTCAACTACGAGGAAGGATCCGAGCCCTCGATAGCAGACGGTGATCGCGATAGCGAAACCGGGTTGATAGATGCCGCCGGTCCAGGAGGCCACGACCTTGCCGCCGAATCGATGTTTGAATATGGCAGCCGCGTAGGCTACTGGCGGCTGTCGCGCATCCTCGCTGAGCGCAAGCTGCCGGCAACGGTGATGGCCTGCGCTCTTGCGCTGGAGCGCAATCGTGCGGTCGCGGCTGATATCGTCACACGCGGTTGGGATGTATGCGCGCACGGCTGGCGGTGGGAGAATCACGCCCGGCTGGCCGAGGCTACCGAGCGCGATCGGATCGCACGTGCCATCGAGAGCTTGGCGCGGACTACCGGACAGCGCCCGCTCGGCTGGTACTGCCGCTACGCGCCGGGTGAAAACACGAGGCGGCTTCTGGCAGAAGAAGGCGGCTTCCTCTACGATTCGGACGCCTACAACGACGAGCTTCCATATTGGGTGCGCGTCGCTGATCGGCCGCACCTGGTCGTTCCCTACAGCCTTGTCACGAACGATGCCAAGTTCATCCGCGGTTCGATCGCAACTGCCAACCAGTATTTCGAAATGCTGCGCGACAGCTTCGATATGCTGTACCGTGAAGGTGAAACAGCGCCCCGCATGATGTCGGTCGGATTGCACCTCCGGATCGTTGGTCATCCCGGACGTGCGGTCGGCTTGGAGCGATTTCTTGATCACGTGATGAAGCGCGATCGCGTCTGGATCTGCCGTCGCAGCGAAATCGCGCGACATTGGCATTCCCATCATCGGCCGCTAGTTTAGCCAAGTGCCTCGAGGTTTTCGTTGCCTTGGGGCTGCCAGTATTAAGTCAGGTATCGTGGCGTTCTTTCACGGGCACGTTATGGTTGCAGGGAACTCGTCCCGAGCCTGTCATCGGGATCAACGAAGCAATGGCGGATCTGTCCCATTAGTACTCCGCCGGACTGACACTCTCTCCGCCACGGTGGTCGGCCGTCACACTGCTTTGAATGCGTCGTTCGACAAACTTCCGAGTTAGGCGGACGATCGGAGGAAATATCGCAGATTTGGGTCGTGTGGGGAAAATCGGTAGCGGTCTCCTGACTCGAACCCCCCATGGCTCACATACCAGCTCGTTCGTCCAAGCGCTTGTTTCAATGCATTTTCGAGCCTATCTGGCGAGACGGCGCGGGGTTCATCCTGACACATACTTTTGGCTTGAGCCGACCATCATGTCCCTAGGCAAACCGTGCCTGCATCGAGCGGCGTTCTCTCTGGGAACGCCGCAACGAAATCGCAACGAATTGGGTGAAACGACCGTGAACAAAACGGGACGGGATCGCTTGCCCTACTGAGAAAAATCAATTACTTAGAAGATAGCCACTACGTTCGGGACGCAGGGGTCGTCGCTTCTGATCTGCTAGCAACTCGACGTGAAGCTCTTGCAGGCGAAGAGAACGTCCTACTTCGTGGAAAGTAGCCTCTTGCCGCCTCGTTCAGCACATTATGAGCGAGTTCAAGCCGACTCGAACCGGTCACGGTACGCGGCATACTCCAAACAGTCGTTTTCGCCGCGCTCCAATAGCCTTTGTACGAGACCGCTCAGTTCGTCGCGCCGACGTCGGATGGTCTCCATAGCGACGTTCATAGGCACGATTGAGCAGCATGCCTCGGCCATGAATCTGTCTAGCAGCAGTTCCTCGATTTGATCAAGGGAGGGGGAGTCTCCCAATTTTGCGAGCTCATCCTTCACTGTTCGTCGGAGCAATTCACGCTCCTCAGGCGCGAGCCAAAGCAAGTCGCGGAATGCGGCGCGCCGTTGTCTCATGTTCTGCCGCGCCTTAGCTTGAGAGTCTGCCTCCCACGCCTTCGAGTAGATCACACCTCCCAATCTAGTCGTTTTTACATATTGGGAGAGTGAGGCGATCGTGGTGAAGTAATCCCTAGCGCCTGCTTTGGCACTTAGGAAATCACTATACACTGACAAGTCGGTATCGGCTCGGTTGGATTCCGAATCTTCGAGGCGCGGTCGTGCGCCTATGACCGACCAGCCCCCGGTTCTAGGCGCCTCCCGCGTCGTCCCCATGAGGGTGCCAACTGAGAAATTGTGCTTCACCGGCTCAGAGGCGGAAGCCAGATAGAGGCATCCGCACCTCGTCGTGTCGTCGGAGCAGAAGGCGACCAGATCTAGCATGAGGAGATCGCCCCGCCTGGAAACACTCGTCACTGTAAAGACCAGGTCATCCACCGTGCTGAAAAAGTATCCTAGCTTGGACTGCGCGCCATCCCCAGTCCAAATTGTTCTCTCGCCGATTTCCTCCGCCTGTGGTCGAAGCCAAAGCACGTCACGAACGATCGTTTCGACGAGGAGAGGGTCCTTATTCACTAGTCCTCGACTCTGCCGTATCAAGCAGAATAGTCCGTAATCCTTCCGTACCGCTGCGGAACCAGGGTGCCTGAGCCCGTGCAGCCGCGATTTGAGGAAGTTCTCATCGTGTGCCGGGATCCCCGGAAAAGGGAGCGCTTGGTTTCTGACGAAGTAGGTGCCGATCCGGTCCGACCCAAGCACACGTTTAACAACTGTCGAAAGCTGTTTGGCTGCATCGGTCTTCTGATGCGCACTATTCTTGCGACCCTTTGCGCGGAATTCCTCGAATTCGATGTGCAGCGGACCCGATATCTCCGAGCCTTCTTGGTCGGAGGTCTTCTCGTCATACGAGAAATCCTTGAGGACGCGATCGAGACGGAAATGATATTTGCTGAGCGCTTCGCGGAAGCTAGTGAAGAATCCCAAGCTGTTGCGGGACTGCGTGTGATCTTCCAAGAAAGCATCCAAAAGCGCTTCCAGAAACTCGCCTGACTCCTCCATTGCGCTTCCACTCTCACGCAGTTGCTCCCGGTCAAATCGGGCAAAGTATTTCGTCAATCGATTTGGCCATCTCACGGACCCGTGGTGGACCAATGCCGAAAATTTGCTGCGGACCGTGGGGTGGGTTGGCAGGGAGTGATGCAACTGCTCCAGTGCTGCGATGAAGGTGGTACAGAAGAAAGCATAGGGCGTCTGGGCGGCGTCCGCATCGAACGGCGCGAATTCTACGTCTTCCATTTGCCTTGAGCCCTTCCCCGCAACTAAAAGTAGCCTATCAATTTTTCCGATTGTAGCAAGAATTACAAAAATTGCGGTTGCGCCGGCGGTTATCGAATTGAGTTTATTAGATTATTCGCAATTCAGAGCATTGGTGCCCGCGCTTGGTGACGCTAAACTATCGTCCTCATACGGCAGTCAGAAATACCTTCGAAGCGGACGCGTTGATCGAGTTTCGGGAGCGCTCAATGATTTTGACGGGTTCAGAAATTCGGTCAATGCGATCGATCGGTCGGATCAAGATCGAACCGTTTGAGCCGTCGCAGATCAATCCGAATAGCTACAATTATCGTCTTGGAAGGCAGATCGCCGTTCCGACATTTAAGGATGGGCAACTCAATTTCGAACACGCCGACTTGCCCGCCGATGGCTATGTGCTCAAGCCGAGAACGATGTACCTCGGCCACACGTTCGAAGTGCTTGGCAGCAACACTTTCGCAATGCGCCTGATTGGGCGTAGTTCGTTAGGCCGTCTAGGTCTCTTCCTACAGGTTTCGGCTGATCTTGGGCATACGGGCTCATCGCACCAGTGGACGCTGGAAATTGTCGCAGCGCTGCCGTTCAAAATTTATCCGTACATGCGGATAGGGCAGATTTCGTTTTGGCAGAATTATGGAAGTCCAAATCTCTATCGTGAAGGATACGCTGCCTTTAGTGGTCCAACCCCATCGAGGCTTTAGCTTGGAGGCTATTTTCAGTCATGATCTTGACCGGCAATACCATCATTCAAGAAGTTAGTCGCAAGAAAATCAATATTGATCCTTTCGATTCAGCGAAGGTGACAACTAATTCCTATGACCTGACGTTGGGGTCCACCTTTATCCGTTACACCGAGCCAATAATCGATCCTCAAAAGCCAAACGCGCATCAGCGCTTTACGGTCGGGCCTGAAGGCGTACTTATGAAGGCCGGCGATTTCCTACTCGGTCATAGCACCGAGATAATTGGAAGCGATCACTACGTGCCGCTGATCCATGCAAAATCTGGCTTTGCGCGCCTCGGTTTATTTGTCCACGTCACAGCTGATATCATCGACATAGGATCACACGGCCAAGCGACGTTCCAACTGCACAGCACCCTGCCAATTCGGTTGTACCCCGGTGTGGCGATCGCGCAGGTGACATTTTGGATTCCGAAGGGGGACATCCAGTTATACGAAGGAAAATATCAAGGATCGCGCGGGCCCCGCGCTTCCGAAGTGTACAGGGACTTTGCGGCCTAGGACGTCAGGAAAATATGAGCGCGAGAATTGCCGGGCGAGAAGTTGCAACCGATGCGCGGCTTGACCGTCGTGCAATCGCGGATCTCAGAGACGTTATTCGCCAACGATTTTGCTCATTCTTCCGATCTCAAGGCTATTTGCCACACGCGCCTGGGTCGATCATTCCAGAAACTGATACCAGTGTATTGTTTACGGGGTCGGCAATTAGCACGCTGAAACCACACTTAGCTGCCAGCTCTGTGCCTCACGAGGGGTTGTTCATTGTCCAGAATTGTCTCCGCACTCAAAATCTGAAGTACTTTGGTAATGATGCTCATAATCTGAGTTGGGCTTCCTACTTCTCCGGACTCGGGGCCCTCGTCCGGCCGGACCAAGTGGATCGCCTTGCCGCCGATACCTGGCGGTTCTTAGTTGACGAGCTAGCGCTTCCAGTCGAACGGCTGCGCATTCAGGCCGCATCAAAAGATGTCGATCTGCTTCACTATTGGCGTTGTGCAGGCCTTCTAGGCTGCGTCGAACTCGATGCGTCTCAGCCGATCGCTTATACGCACAAATTCGGAATGGATGGAATAAGCGGACGGAACTGCAATTTCGGCGTGGTGCACAACGTGACAGGTGCCATCCGCGATATTGGAAATATCATTGTGATAGAAGCAGGAGGTCGTCCAACTGCTGTAGAGATCGGTTTTGGGGTGGAAACCATCATTAGCCGCATCCTGGACCTTCCTAACCCAATGGTGGCCTCACTTGCTTGTGACTTCTTGCTACCTTTGTCCCCCCTGGTAACTCAGCTGGCAGATGCCATTAGCGCCACTGTCGTCATCTTGGATGCGGGAGTTCGGCCTGGTCCTACGGGCAGGTCATACATACTTCGTCGTTACTTGCGGTCGACCGCCGAACTGTGTGAGAAGACAGAAGTCGATCCGGCCGAAGTCAGCGCGTGCGCCGAGCTATTCGAACGTGAAGAATTCGGAGTCGCGTCGGGAATTGCAGATAAAATAGCAGAGTATTTGAACGCGATGAAATTGCGGAATGGACACACAGCGAGAACAATGAACGAGAAGGTCAGTGCGATTTTTATGACTCTTCGACGAGGGTGTGAATTCGGACCTCGCGAGCCGATCGCGGTCGGGAAAGCAATGCGCGGCACAATCTAAGACAACTACGCGCGTTTGCCCATCGGCACCACGTTTCCATCACTCCGCGGAACTAGGGACACGACTGCCGCCCTTGCGAGGTCTTCCAAGGCGGTCGCAATGTATTTCGCGTAGTGCCGCTCGATCATTTTGACTGAGGTGTTGTGCAGTTTGGCGACCTGTTGGATGGGCAAGCCCTTTCGGAGACCGCGCACGATGCTCGAGTGCCGCAAAGCATAGGGAATCACCTCCGGCATACCGGCGCGCTCGCGAATGGCCTTCCAGGGACGTGCAAGTTCGGCTCTTTTCCACGGACCGCGTTCAGACTTCTTCCACGCGATGCCCCTCGGCTCCTGTTCATGGATCCATCGCTCGAAAAGAGGTGCATCGCTTGGCCGCCCGGCGATTGCGGGCAAAAGCACCTCAATCACATCGTCGGCCACTGGGACCGGGTCTGAGCCGCTATTGCCGCCGCGCCCCTTGTAGGAGCCCGGCACCATCAAACGCCGTGCAGAAACCTGTACGTCGCCCACGCGCATTCGCCTGACCTGGGCATACCGCGCGCCGGTCGCGGCCAGACATACGACGATCCGACATAGATCGCCATCAAATCCTTGCTCCTGATCGACTTCATACGCAGCTTGAAGGATGCCGCCAATCTCCTCATCCGTGAGAATCTGATTATCCCGAGCAACCGACACAACGTCATCATCATCGATCCGCTCGGCTTTGAAGCCGGCCTTCACAATGGCGAGGAACGTCGGGTTTAGTTTCTTCCGATCTGCGGAAAGCCGTGGCCACGCGGCATTTAGCGCGGCCTTGAGGTCATTCACGAACCGCTGCTTGGTCGTGACCTTTAAGTCCTCCGGCAAACCCTCACGCCACGTTATCAAGTCGTCTTCTTTCAAGGCATGCAGATGCACCGATGCAAGAGGAGCAGCTTCCGCAGCTTCCTGATTGCCGCGCTTTTCTTGACCAAGAACGTAGCGCCGCAGCTTGGTACCGGCGTCGGATCGGACGTCGCGACCTGTTCGGCGCTTTTCCCGAGCATCGCGTTCCCTGACGTAGGATTCAACGGCCGATCGCACGGTAGGAGCCGGGCCCGCTGCCTGCGACGCGGCTTCTGTTCTGGCTCGGGCTACGGCCTCCCGTGCCGTTCTCACGGCCTGTTCGAAGGTCAGAATCCCGTCGGCGGGCTTGTCATTGATGTCGTTGGCGACGCCGACTGGCTCCTGCTTGTAGTTGCCGCCTTCGTGGTGATTACGCCAGCGGATAAACCAAACGCCGCTCTGTCTTCCTTTGCGATAGCCCAGATGCGCTTCTGCATCCAGGCGACGCCAATGCACGCCAAGCTCGAGCCTAGAGCGCGCTTTAGCCGTCGTAACTTGAGCCTCGGTGAGAGTCTTAGACATAGCGTTCGCCGGTGTTACGTCGAATATCCGTTGAATATAAACCCATGTACGTTGGCGAACAATACTGGACTATTGGCATGCAACATATTGAAATTATTGAACGTCGGCGGACGCTGGCGAACGGAGAAGGACTCATTATTTGGCCCTCTCAAGGCTGAAACAGGGGTTCGATTCCCCTAGGGAGCGCCAGCAATTTCAGTGATTTAGCTGGCCTCATTCTTTCCCCATCTTCGCCGACCAAGTTAGAGCCGCGTATCGCGCTATCCCAAAGGGGCAATCGGCCTTGAACAACGTGCGTCGGCTTACCAAGATGATGGTGGCGGGAGGAGGTCGTTCTAATGGTGATGCAAGAGGATGATTTCGCCGAAGCGGCGGATTGCCCCCCGGACATTGCATTTGTCCGCCTTGAGAGAAAACTCCGCGTCAGGCTGAACAACCAAGCCAACTTGAGTGTTTACGAACTAATCGAGTACATGGAGCATACTAAAGCAGTGGCCGATGCCCTTGGCCTTACGTTCCTTGCCCCATTTACGATCCCTCATCCAAGCTCTTCAGACGTTCCCGACGAGTTCAGGATCTTCAAGCGTGAAGTTGATCGCTTCGCAATCCGGAGCCAAATCGCCAACGCCCGGGCTGGCGATCCGCAGACAGTGGTGCTCAGTCCTGACGAAAAGAAACACGTCCGCGCGTATATCGAGAAGGTGAAGGAGATCATCGAAGTATCTTCACTTGCGCAGGATAAGAAGGAAAATCTCCTCGACAAGCTCAATGCTTTTCTTAAGGAGCTGGACCGCGACCGCACCGGGCTCCAGAAATTCAACGACATCTTTCTGTCGCTCGCACGCACCGGCGGGGCTGCTACGAAGGAAATGGAGCCTGCCTGGAAGTGGGTTAAGCTCGCCGCCGAGGTGCTGGGGGTCCGACAGGAGGCGCAGGAGACAAGGCAGCTTCCATCGCCAACGAAGAGCGACGGTCAAGCAAGGCGTCAGCTTCCCTCGCCTGCAAAGAAAAAGGGAGATGAGGACGCTCCTGCCCCTTAAGGCCCTTCGGTGCGTAGCCGACGGGTTCGGCCGCACGAACTGCTAAGGTTATGAGGCCGGTCTCCTAGGCACACCGGGCCCATCTATAAGATCACTATCCACCGATTTCACAAAGTGGCGGATACAAGCGCGCTTTCGCTTGCGCAGACCGCAAATCACCGAGCACATTCTTCTTGTCGCAGTCCTGATTCTTTCAATGGAGGACTGCGCCTATGAAGAAGTTTTCTGAGTCTCGTTTTTGGCGACGCCTTGTCTGGTTGATGAAGCGGATCGATGCCGCCGTCACGGTGACCGCGCGAGTCATTAGCATCGTCGCATTCTGTGCCAAAGCATGGCTCTTCCTAGATCGATGGTTTGATCACCATGTTTAGAGGCCTACTTCATGGCTCGTAAAGCCGCAATAACGCGGACCTTTGGACCCATTCACTTTGAAGACCTTGACCCGCATCGGTTCGAGGACCTCGTGCGCGAGCTGATTTATGATTTCCGGCAATGGCAGAGTATCGAGGCTACCGGAAGGGCTGGCGGCGACGCCGGCTTCGACATTCGTGCATTCGAGAAGCTACCTTCCCTAGCTACTGACAGCGACGAGGACGAGCCTGTCGAGCCGCAACATCCGATGGAAGGTCCTAGATGGATGATACAAGTAAAGCGTGAAAAGACCATCACGCCATCTGACGTGAGGAAGATCTTGTCTGATGTCGATCCGGGCGATCCACCGTATGGCTACATCCTCGCTGCGTCGGCGGTCTTCTCGAAGCCGTCTTATGACCTCTTTCGTGCCGAACTCCGAAAGAAAGGAGTGATGGAGTTCTACCTATGGGGCCGCCCTGAACTTGAAGACATGCTGCACTTACCGAAGAACGATCGCATTCTCTTCACATTTTTTGGGATATCCCTCGTAAGCCGTCGGCGTGCACGCAGCACCGAAATTCGGACTGCGGTGAACACCAAGAACAAGCTCTACACGCTCTTAGGAGACCCACACGCCTTCATCGACAGAGAGGTCCTTATCAGAGACATCAATGATCTGCACTATCCCTACGCGGATGAATATCCCGACTTCAAGAAGCGGCCACGCTGGATTTATCGGACCGTAGTTCGTCATCATCCAAAGGGGCTGCTAGTTCAGAATCGCGAGTTTTTCGCTTTTGTCGACAAGATCAACAAGGAATGGGATTTCACCGATCATGCCAACCGGTTGGTGCTCCGCCGGAAGGATGTCGACGACGAAGAGCGTAAACAAGAAAGCAAGAAAGTCCAAGAAGTCCATACATGGTGGGACTTTCTACCTCGTTCGCAACGGGGAAGCTTTGAGATTGTTGGCTTCTTACCGTACTCTGATATCGCGCTTATCGATGCCAAGGGAGATGGAAGCTTCGAATGTCCCCACCTGTACGTTGAGTTTTCTAGCGCTTCTGGCCCTTATGCCGGCTTCTACGAAAAGCTCACAGTCGGAGGCGAGAAGGTACCATTAGATGACTCCTGGCGCCGTATCTCGTTCTTTCCTAAGCCTTTCCAGTCTAGGAAGATAAAGCGTCGCATACATCGCGACCGAAAAGTCGCTTTAGCTTCCGATGTGTTGAGCGCCTACCTGAAATACGAGCTCTCGCTCGATGAATTGGCAGCGATAGATGGCCGGTACGATTTCTTGCGGCAAGGAGATGTTGTCTTCATCGAAGGCGCTATTCGAAATCCGCATGAATCTGAGCGCGCGGTTGAGGTGCGGCACGTATTCAAGGGGCGGCTGGGCGACTATTTGGCAGATCAGCCTGAGCGTTTGAAGGTGCGACACGAAATCCAGCGCCAAGTAACTCGGGACGTTACAGACGATCAAGAGGTTGTAATCGTGGAGATCGCGCCCACTTGGCTTAAAGATGATGACTGACGGCACCGAGCGCACCGGGCGGACAGTCTGTTATCACCTGCTTTTGCAAATGCGAGGGACAAGATCACGCGGAAACGACAACTAAATCACGATGACGCTTTGCCCAAATCTCATCGCGTTTTAAAACGCCTCACCGCTCCCTACGCCGTCGTCCCATCGATCGACCGCCGGATCACCTTCTGCACCTCCGCGTTCGACAGGAACAGGTCGTGGTTGATGATGCCCCAGCCTTCCGCTGAGGCATCGACCACGCGCACGCCGAGCCGCGCGATGGCGGCTTTCTCGGCTGCGCCGACCCGCGTCATGCCGCCGGCGAGCTGTCCCGACAGCGCCAGCGCGCGATCGTTGGTCGAGGCGATCACGGTGATCTTGCCGGCGAGCGGGCCGATGCGCTGGACCGCCGACGAGAACACGTCCATGTCGATGTCGGGCGCGGCGAACACCACCGCGCCGATCTTGCCGGTGACCGTGTCGCCGTATTTCGCATAGAGCTGGCGCAGGCTTTCGAGCGTCAACATGGTTCCCATGCTGTGCGCAACGATGTGCACGCGGCCGGCGCTTGGTGCCGACACCAGCGCAGAGAGCACGCGCTCGAAATCGTCGCGCGACCACATCGCGCTGTCGCGGTCATAGGCATAGTCGAACAGTCCGGCCTTGGAGGGCCAGGAGAACACCACGGTCCGGCCGCGGAACCTGATCCCATCGGAGAGGTGGGCTGCATCCAGCACCGCCGTCTCGAACGTCTGCTTGAAGCCGTGCACATAGATCAGCACGTCGCCTCCGCCGGTCTGCGCAGCGAGATCGCCGGCGTCGGCCGGCACCGGTTCGATCCGATCAAGACGCCAATCGCCTATTCCGACCGAGGCGAGCGACAGGCGGCTCTCGTCCGGAGCCACCAGCCTGGCGCGCGCGAGCGTCATGCTGGACGCGCGCTCCGGCCCGAACCAGGGTTTGGTGCGACCGCCATTCACAGCCTTGCGCGTGGTGGCGACAAGCAATGTGGGATCGGCCGATAGCGACGACGCATCGAAACGCGCGCCGGTCGCGCCGAGACCTGCGCATCCGCCGAGAGCAACTGCGCTCCCCACCGAGAGAAGTCCGCCCAGGACGGCGCGGCGCGAAACAGCATGGCGGGAGTCGCGTTGCAGAAGAGATCTGACGATCACATGGAACCTTTGGGAACTTTGCCCGCCATAACGCCGCCCCGCCCTGTCCCTGAATGACAATGGGGGCGAGAAGACGGCGGAGTCTGTCTTGTGCAGTCATGCGCAGGGCAATGCGTCGCGCCGGCGCTCGGGAGCGACCGAGTCGGAGAGCAGCATCGGCCGGATGCGCGGATGGATTTCCAATGCTGGGCGAAACAGCGCACCGTGCTGTCAACCCCTTTCCGCGAAAATATTCCACTTTACCGAAATTCGGATTTGTCGTATGCGGTGGCCATCCCGGCCCACCAGAGGGGCGGTCGTACGTCGTTTCGAACGCGGGCTGGGAGTTGCGGTGGACGCGGGCGGCGTTAAAGGCGGAGCTTGCGCGTGCAGGGCGAGAGAACCTCGTGAGCGCGCGTGATCCGCGAAGACGAACGGCGCTCCTGCGTACGGCAAAACCGCGTCGTCCTGGCCGTCGTTGCCACGGTCAAGCTGTTCGAAGATGCGCGAGCTCAACCGGGCGAACGGCATCGTCAATTCGAATGGCGAGGGAGGCCAAAAGGAAAGTTCGGCTCCCGGGAGAGCGCGGCATACTGGCCGTCAGACCATCGCGCAGGGAAGGCCTGGTATCGGCTGCCCTGTATCTCCCCTGTGCACGGCGTGTGCATCTGTTCAGCACGGGGGTCTTCACGGGTGCCAGCCGGCGCCCGGCCTTCCCTGCACCCTTTCTTTCGAGAGGGTGTGACGAGGAGCACAGCTCGGGCAAATCATTGCCGCGAGACCGCGACCGCGTGCCTCAAACCGACCTGCGACAATCGCGCACGGTTCGACGGGCCGGTTCCAGCCCGGCGCGAGGCCAGGTGCAACACAATCTCAACCGAACCGGCTTAGGCCTGTCGCCTGTTCATTCCAAAGTCTTTTACGACGGGTCTCCTGCATGACATCGGCTTGGCGTTTCTCTCTCCTGCTTCTCGTCCAGCTTCTCGCGGGGGGCTCCGCCCATGGGCAGGAAGGCCAAATCGTCAAATTGTCGGCCAGCATCGAATATCAGCGCATCGCGCGCTGGGATGCCGATCAGCTCAACAAGATCCTGCAGGTCGACACGCCTGCCTTCGCCGGGATCACCACCGCCTACAGCCCGGCGCGCAACGCCGTCCAGCTCTATCGCGTGACCTATTCGTCCGTCGTGCCCGAGCGCGGCAACAAGCCGACGATCGCCTCCGGACTGCTCGCGATCCCCGAGGACAGCGGCACCTCGTTTCCGATGGTGTCGTATCAGCACGGCACCGTCTACGGGAAGCAGGAGGTCCCCTCGTTTCCGCAGCAGTCGCCGGAAACGCAATTGATGATCGCCCAGTTCGCCGGCCAGGGTTACGTCGTGATCGGCGCCGACTATTTCGGGCTGGGCACGTCGTCGGAGCCGGAAGGCTACATGGTGAAGGCGAGCCACCAGCAGGCGACCTCCGACATGCTGACGGCGAGCCGCGCCGTGCTCGATCATCTCAAGCTCACCACGACGAAACTGTTTCTCGCCGGCTGGTCGCAGGGCGGGTTCGTGACCATGGCCATGCTCGAGAAGCTCGAGCAATCGGGCGTCAAGGTCGATGCGGTCGCCACCGCGAGCGCGCCGGTCGACGCGTTCGTGGCGCTCAACGGCTTCCTCAATTTCCCGCGCAAGAACGATGCGAGCTGGGTGAATTCGCTGTTCATCCTGACGGCGTTCTCCTTCGAGAACTATTACGGCGTGCCGGGGCTCGCGCGCTCGCTGATCGCGGATGCCTATTACGACGTATCGCGCAAGGCCTACATGCGCGAACCCTTCAATCCGGCCGACGTCCCCACCGACCTGCACAAGCTGATCCGCGCCGACTATTTCGATCCGCAGTTCTTCGCGGCATCGGCCTACGGGCGCCTGGTCGCGCAGACGCAGGCGTATCGCTGGATCGTCAAGAGCCCGGTCCGCAACTATTACGGCGAGAGCGACGAAGCCATCAGCGTCGGGCTGGGCCAGCTCGCCATGACCTATCAGCGCGCGATCGGCAGCGGCAACCAGGCCGTGGAGGCGGTCTCGACCGGCAGCACCAGCCATCGCGGCACCTTCGCGACGGCCGTGCCGAAGTGGAAAACCTGGTTTGATGGGCTCTGACGGCGCGCGCGATTCCGCATGATGCGTCGGCATTGGCGGCGGTAGTCGCTCCCCCGAAAATCTGCCTCTATGCGCGCCGGGACGGCACGCGATGCGGCCGGTCTCCGCCTCCAAAGCTGCTGCCGGGCCTTTGGGGGTTTTGGCAATCGTTTTTCGGGGTGACGATATGAGCGGTTTGGTAATCAGCGGCGGTCGGGTGGTGGATCCCGCGAGCGGGATGGACGCGATCGGCGACGTGGCGGTGGTGGATGGCAGGATCGCCGCGGTCGGCACGGGCCTCGGCGGGGCCGAGCGGGTGATCGACGCGACCGGGCTGGTGGTCGCGCCCGGCTTCATCGACCTGCATGCCCATGGCCAGTCGATCCCGGCCGACCGCATGCAGGCATTCGACGGCGTCACCACCACGCTCGATCTCGAGGCCGGCGTGCTGCCGGTCGGGTCGTGGTACGAGCGCCAGGCTCGGAAGGGCCGCGTGCTGAACTACGGCGCCGCCACCAACTGGGCGTTCGCGCGCATCGGCGCGATGACGGGCTCGAATGCCGAGAGCTCCCTGGAGGCGTTCGGCAACGCCATGCGCGACCGCCGCTGGATGGACAATGTCGCGACCGATACGGAGGTATCAGGCATTCTCGAGCGGCTTTCGCGCGGCCTGAACGAAGGCGGCATCGGTATCGGCATCCTCAACGCCTACGCGCCGGGTGCCGGCGTGCAGGAGTTGACCGCGGTGTGCCAGCTCGCGGCAGCCAAGGACGTGCCGACCTTCACCCATGTCGCCTTCATGTCGCGGATCGATCCCGAGAGCGCGGTGGAGGCCTATGTTCGCCTGATCGGCTATGCCGGCGCCACCGGCGCGCATATGCACATCTGCCATTTCAACTCGTCGAGCAAGACCGACGTCGAACGCTGCCGCGGGCTGATCGAGAAGGCGCAGGCGCAGGGCCTCCCCATCACGGTCGAGGCCTATCCTTACGGCACCGGCTCGACCGTGCTGGCCGCCGCCTTCTTCAGCGATCCCGAATTCGTCGAACGCAACGGCACCGGCTATGATTCCGTGCAGCGCGTCACCGACGGCTATCGTTTCCACGACCGCGAGGAGCTGTTGAAGGCGCAGGCGGAGGAGCCGTCCTCGCTGGTGCTCTGGCACATCCTCGACACCGAGCACAACGCGCATCACCGCGACCTGCTCGACATGTCGGTGCTGTATCCCGGCGGCGCCATCGCCTCCGACGCGATGCCGTGGACGACGTCGGACGGCAAGACCTACACCGGCGATGCCTGGCCGCTGCCCGACGATGCCACCTCGCATCCGCGCTCGGCCGGCTGCTTCACCAAGTTCATCCGCGAATGGGTGCGCGAGCGCAAGACCGTGTCGCTGCTGGAAGGCGTGCGCAAATGCGCGCTGATCCCGGCCGAGATTTTGTCGCAGAGCACGCCCGCGATGCGCGCCAAGGGCCGGCTTGCGAAAGATGCGGACGCCGACATCGTCGTGTTCGACTACGAAAAGCTCTCGGATCGCGCCACGTTCACGGCGATGAACCGTCCGTCCGAGGGTGTGCGGCATCTCGTCGTCAGCGGCCAGCCGCTGATCAGCGACGGCATCCTCGACGTGGACGCGCGGCCCGGCAAGCCGGTGCGCCGCCCGGTCGTCGCGAGCTGATCGATGCCGGTCCCCATTCTCCTGGTCACGGGTTTTCTGGGGGCCGGCAAGACCACGGTCGTGAACCGGCTGCTGGCGCATGCGGAGGGGCGGCGGATCGCTGCCGTGGTCAACGATTTCGGCGCGATCAACATCGACGCCGAGCTGATCGCGGGTGCCAGCGACGGCGTCGTGAGCCTAGCCAATGGCTGCATCTGCTGTTCGCTCGAAGGCGATCTCCTGCGCACGCTGTCGACGCTGCTGCGGCGCGATCCGAAGCCGGACTATATCGTCATCGAGACCAGTGGCGTCGCCGATCCCGCCGACATCGTGCGCAACCTCATGGACCCCGTGATCCTGCGCGAGGCGCCGCTGGAGACGGTGCTCTGCGTGATGGACGCGGCGACACTGCCGTCCGCGCTGGATGACGCGTTGCATCGTTCGCAGCTCCGCGTCGCCGACATCGTCGCGCTGAGCAAGCTCGATCTCGCGGACGAGGGCGCGGGCGCGCGGATGCGCGAGGCCATCCGCGCGCAACGCGTCCCTGCCGTGGTGGTCGATGCAAAGCACGGCGCAATTCCGTCGGCCCTGCTGTTTCCCGCGCATGTTGCGCGCGCCCCCGCGCCGCGCGAGCCCGGCCCAAAACGCCCGGCGGAAGAACGCTTCGAGACCTTGAGCTGGACCTCGGAGCGTCCGCTCTCGCTGCCGCGTCTGCAGCAGGCGATCGGCAAGCTGGCACCAAAACTTGCGCGCGCAAAGGGTCTGTTCGAGACGATCGAGCAGCCCGGCCGCCAGATGGTGTTTCAATTCGCCGCCGGCCGCGCCACGCTGGCCCCTGGCGATGATGCGCCGGCGGCAGGCGCGCCGCGCGCGCGGATCGTCTTCATCGCCGAGCTCGGTGTGCTCTCGAAGGCGGAGCTCGACGCGATCATGGAGGCTTGTGTTGCCGGCAGCTAGAGCGGTTCGCGCCAATTGCAGGCGTGCCAGATCAGATCGGGCGCAGCCTCAATCCTCGACCGCCAATCCGTCGCCGTGCGCATACCATTCCGCGCGCGACGCCCAATGCACATGCCGGTCGGGTGTCGCGCCCAGCGGCTGGTCGAACGCGCCGGCATGGATGATGGCTTCGCGCCCGCTGCGCGTGAGATGCGGCATCGGGCTGCCGCAAGTCCCGCAGAACGCGGTGGCAAAGCTGCGCGCGTTCGGCAGGTCGAAGCGTCGCACGGATGTTTCCCCGCGCAGCCAGCGCAGTGCCCCGGCCTTCACGATCACCTCGCAGGCATGCGCGGTCCCGGTCGCCTTGCGGCACCGCGAGCAATGGCAGTTGAGGAAGCGGTCGAACGGACCCTCGACCTCGAACGCGACCTCGCCGCACAGGCAGCTTCCGCGGAATGCGGCCATCTCATTCCCCCTCCGGCTCGGCGGGCTTCTCGGCGGCCTCCTCGGCGTGGACCGCCGGAGCGCCGTGTGCGCCGCGCAGCCGGATCATGGTGTCGATCACGTCGACCTCGATCTTCAGCATGTCGAGATCGCGCGTCATCTCGCGCACCTCCTGGCCCTTGCGCGCCAGCTCCTCGGAGACGTCGACCGCCATCTTGCGTTCCGTCACGTTGCCCTGCGTGTTGACGAACAGCTTTGCCCGCATCCATTCGAGCCGCGCCCGCTGGGTGTCTCGCTCGAATTTCCTCTCCGCGTAGCGGCGCCGCGCTTCCGCATAGGCGCCCACCAGCGCGGTTTCCGGCAGGCTCCACAATTGCTCGACCGACATTGTCATGCCGTTCAGGTCCCTGGGCTGCGTGGGGCAGAGTGTACTCCCGCGCCTATCAGACCCTTCCGGCCGGCAATTCTCAAGAGGGGATCGGCAGATCCGCCAAGCTCACGCGAATTGGGCGACGCCGTGTCCGACCGACCAGTTCTCCGCGGGAGCGTCGAGCACGTTGATGAACACGTCCTCGGGCCGGATGCCCGGACTTTCGCCGAGCAGGTCTGCGATGCGCCGGTACAGCGCTTTTTTCTGCTCGGTGGTGCGCGAGGCGAACACGGTGATCTGGATCAGCACGGCATCCTCGCTGCGGTCGACGCCGTAGGCATTGCCGCAGCGGAAGTTTGCGGGCGAAAGCTCGCTGATGGTCATGAACTCGTCGCCCTCGGGCACGTTCAGCGCCTCGCGCATGGCGCGGTAGAGACTGTCGAGGATGGCCTGGCGATAGACGTCGGGCTTTCCTTCGCGCATGGAGATGTGGGGGAGAGGCATCGTACGTCCCTCTGCATGCAGGCTCGATCAGCCAGGCGCATCATCCGCGCCGGCCGTCGGCTCATTGACGAAACGGGCTATCAATCCCGATCAGTTTTTGACACGATGTCGAGAAAGCATGTTCTTGACACCGTGTCAAATATTTTGAGAGGCGGGATTTGAGGCCGCGCGAGTTCGATCACGACGATGTACTGCGCATCGCGTTCGACCAGTTCTGGCGCAAGGGGGTACGCGGCACCTCGCTGTCGGACATCGCGCGCGATGCCGGCGTGCAGCGCGGCAGCCTCTACAATGCGTTCGGCAGCAAGGAGGCGCTGTTCCTGCAGGCCTATGAACGCTATGCGGGGGATTATCTCGCAGCGCTGCAAAAGGCGCTCGGCACAGGCTCCCTGCGCAAGCGCCTCACCGCATTCTTCGATCTCACCATCACCAATTTCCGCTCGGGCACGCCGCCGCGGGGATGTCCGACCACGCGCGGGCTGATGGAGCTCGGCGCTGCCGAAGGCGAGGGGCTGGATGAAGACGCACGCGAGGCGTTTGCAAGCCTGATCTCGCGCATCACCGCACTGGTGCAGGACACGTTGGCGGCGGGTGCGGCGCGCGGTGAATTCGACGGCAATCCCGCGGCCGCGGCGCTGCACATCATCACGGTGACGCGCGGGCTGGCCGTGCTAGAACGCGCCTTCGGTGACGAGCCGCAATTGCGCAAGATCGCCGGGCACACGATCGATCTCGTGCTCGGCAGGAAGGGAGGTAGCGCATGATCCGGAAAAGTGTGAAGCGGTTTTCCGGAAAGATCATGCGCAAACAACAGCTATCAGCACAACGCGAGCGCGTTGACCGCCCGTGTCGCCGCATCTTCCTTGCCGGAGCCGACGAACTGGCCGACGATGGATTCGAGCTCGCCCGGCTGGTTGCGGCGCGCGACCGTCAAGAGGCGCATCAATTCAGCCTCGTCCTTGGACAGGCGCCGGCACGACGGCGGCATGAAGCACAGCTCGCATGGCCGGCCGCTGCGCAGGATTCGGACCAGCGCTGCAGCCCGTGCCACCAGCAGCGGACTGTCGGCAATATCAGGCGCCTCGTCGGCGAAGCGATAGGCCGCTTCCCAGCAATCGGACGCGCCGGTCGAATAGGCCGCTCCGATGAAGCGGAACAGCGACAGCGCGACGCGGCAGAAATCATCGTAGCTTTCGACGCCGGGACGCGCCGCAAGCGCGGCCTGGAGCGGACAAAGCCGCGGCTGGCCGGCGTCCGGGATCGTCACAGAACCGCAAATATCCGGGGTCATCAACGATCTCGTCAGTGCAATGTCGGGCTTCCGACCAGCCAGCTCTTCATCGCCATGGTGCGATCATGCTCGAAGGACCGCACCTGCCGGTCGGGCAGGACGAGGCCCGCCATGCGGAAGATCGTGGCGAGACCGCGCACCGGCGCGAGCGCCCAATCGGCGCCGACTGGCGGCAGCCAGTTCTCGAACCGCTCGCGCACGATGTCGATGCGATCCTGCTGTGCCGCGGCGATGGCGTGCAGAATTCCGTGCTCGCTGTCCGACATGCGCGGACAAGTCGGACAGTGCACTTCGATGGCTGTATGGGCGGTGCAGGCGAAGATCTCGATGATCGATTCCAGCGAGAGCACGGCATCGCCCACGCGAAAATGGTCGTACACTTGCTGGATATCGGCTGCGGTCGGAACCGCGCCTCCGCTGCGCGCCTTGGCCCGGAATCCCCAGATGAAGAGCCGTTCCGCGGCGCTCAGCGCCGGCAGGTCGAGCGTTTCGTGATGTGTCGATGGATGCATGGAGCCTCTGGCCTCTGCAGCGCGTGCGCCATCGCCGGCGCTGGATGTGTGCATCGATCGTTCCGCCAGAGCCCTCTCCAAGTCAACGCAGGCAGGGGCGATATCGAGGGCTTCTAGATTTGAAGCGTTCGATGTTCGGACGCGGGGTGTGGCCCGGCCGGGAGGCGAGCGAAGTGAAGTCGCAGGCGTGCGCGCGGCCTAGCGCGACTTCTTCTCTGCGACATCGCGAAAATGCTTCGCGATGTCGGCGCGCGTTGCAACCCAGACCCGGCCCTCCAGTTGCGCCAGCTGGGCCAGAATGGCGCGCACGGCACGGAAGCGTGCGGGCCGGCCGCATATGCGCAGGTGAAAGCCGATCGACAGCATCGAGGATCGGCCGCGCTCGGCCTCCTCGGCCAGCGTCGCAAGCGCGGCGCCAACGTAGTTTGAAAAATCCTCCGGCTGCACGAAACCGTTCGGGTGGAAGAACTTCATGTCGTTGGTGTCGAAGCCGTAGGGCAGGACCAGCATGGATCCCCATGGCGACCGGCTCCAATACGGCAGATCGTCGTCGAGTGCATTGGAATCATAGGCAAAGCCGAGCTGGGTCAGGAGATCGCGTGTCCAGATGCTCTGGCTGCCGCGCGACATGAAGCCGACCGGCGTGACGCCGGTCGCGCGGGCGATGACGTCGCGCGTCTTCTCGATCTCGCGACGCTCGGTTTCGGCATCGCCATAGAGCGCGTGCGGCAGCCAGCGCCAGCCATGCACCGCCGGCTCGTGCCCAGCCTCGGCCACGGCACGGGCAAGATCCGGCACGCGCTCGACGGCGCGGCCGCACATCATGAATGTCGCACGGATCTTTGCCTCGGCGAACACGTCGAGGAAGCGCCACAGGCCCGCGCGCAGGCCGTAGTCGAACACCTGCTCCTGCGCGAGATCGCGAACGCCCGGCGGTGATGTCGAGGCGACCTCGCCATAGCGCTCCGTCTCGGCATCGCCCTGCTCGATCGCGAGCTCGGCGCCCTCCTCGAAATTCACCACCAGCGACACCGCGACGCGGGCGCCGTTGGGCCAGACGATATCGGGTCGTGCTCTTCCATATCCGCGAAGATCGCGCTCGATCGGCATGGTCAGCGGCTTCCGATCTGGCGGCTGACGCCGCCGAAGATTTCGGCGCAGACGAGACCTGCCAGAGTCAGCAGCACGATGACGCCGGAGACGGCGGCGACGCGCACGTCGAGGCTGCCTTCGAGAATGGCCCAGAGCTTGATCGGCAACACCTCGGTGCGCGCATCGGCCAGGAACAGTGACACCGGGACGTTGTCGAATGAAGTGAGAAACGCAACAAAACAGCTCGCGACGATGCCGCGGCGGATCAGCGGCAACGTGACGCGGCGGAAAGTGTACCAGCGGCTGGCGCCAAGGCTGAGCGAGCAGGTGATCAGCACCGGATTAAGCTGCTGCACCGACGCTCCGACCATCCGGATCACGAAGGGCACGCAGATGATGGTATGGCCAAGCACCAGCGTCGCCGCTGACAGGCGGATGCCGAGCAGATTGAAGACCAGCAGCAGCGACAGGCCGAACGCCATCGCGGGCAGCACCATCGGCGACATGAACAGCGCATCAAGGAACCGCGCCGTCTTCAACTTGCTCCGCGCAAGCCCGAGCGCCGCGGCGCCGCCCAAAACGGCGGAGAGGATCGTCGCGGCCGCGGCGACCTTGAGACTGGTCAGCGCGGGCTCGACGATCTCCTGCGACTGGAGCAGCTCGACATACCAGCGCAGCGACCAGCTCGGTGGCGGGAATTTCAGCGTGATGCCGCCGGTGAAGGAAATGATCAGCACGACCAGCGTCGGCCCCAGCAAGAGCAGCATGCCGAAGCCGGTGATTGTACCGACGACGGTGGAGTAGATCCGGTCAACGAGACTACGCTGCATCGACGCCTCGGACGAAGCGGCGGGACAGGGCACCGATGGCAAACACGATTCCGGTCACTGCCAGCGTGAAGATCAGCGACAGCGCGGCCGAGAACGGCCAGTCCTGCACGCCGACGGCCTGCTGGTAGATATAGGACGGCATCAAAATGATGCGTCCGCCGCCGACCAATGTCTGGGTGATGAAGGCGGTCGCGGCGGCAGCGAAGACGAGCAGCCAGCCGGCGATGGCGCCCGGCAGCGTCAGCGGCAGGATGACTGTGATGAAGATCCGGGCGCGGCTCGCGCCCAGCCCCTCTGCCGCGCGCGTCAGATTGCCGTCGAGCCGCAGCAGGCTGTTGATCACAGGCAGCGCCATCAGGGGAAGCTGGATTTGCGTCAGCGCCAGGACCATGCCCTCCCAAGAGTAAAGCAGGCGTGCCGGGGCCTGCCACAGCCCCAGCGACAGCATGGCGGAATTGACGATGCCGTCGCGGCCGAGGATGACGATCCAGGCAAAGGTTCGCACCACCGTACTGGTCAAGAGCGGCAGCATGATCAGGAAGGTGATCAGGGTGCGCATGAACGGGCCGCTCGCGACATAGACGAGCGCGAGCGGGTAGGCGAGGATCAGCGTCGCCAGCGCGACCTCCGCTCCCAACCAAAGCGTGTCCGACAGCACCTTGAGGCTGAACGGATCAGACAGGAATCGCAAATATTGGACCAGCGATAGGCCCGAGAATTGCGGATCGCGGAACAGGCTGACCAGCACCAGTGCGGCCAGCGGCAGCACGAAGGCTGCGAAGAACAGCGCTGCCAGCGGGATCACCGGCAACAATTGTCTCGATGCATTCGCGCTGGCTGACGACATCTAGATCTTCACTTCCTTGCTGAAGCGGGTGATCCATTCGCCGCGCAGCGGCTGGAACTTGGTCCAGTCGAGCAGCACGTTGTTGGCGACGAGGTCGTCGACGCTCTTGGCCACCGTGAGGTTGGCGCCGGTCAGCGCCACCTTGCCGTTGGTCGGCATCATCATCCAGGGCGCTGCCTCCAGGCCCTTCTGCGTCTCGACCGACATCACCGTGTCGAGATAGTCGAGCACCGCCTTCGGATCCTGGTTGTTCTTGACGATCTGCGCGCTGGTGCGGATCACGACAGCACCGGACTTCGGCTTGGCGAAGGCGATGTCGACGCCCTTGGCGGCGAGCAGCGCGACGTTGTTCCAGAAATTGAAGGCTATATCGATCTCGCCCTGCTGGAACAGCGCCGCCAGCGCGCCGGGCGACGCGGCGATCGCCCCGACATTCGGCAGCAGCTTCCTCATGGCCGCGAAGGCCGGCTCGATATTGGTCTCGGAGCCGCCGTTGAGCTTGGCGATCTCGACCATGAAGGCGGTGCCGAGGCTGGAGCCGAGCCCGGTGATGCCAACGCGGCCCTTGTATTCCGGCCTCCACAGATCCTCCCACGAGGTCGGCGGCGTCGTGATCTTCTTCGGATTGTAGGCGATGCCGATCAACTGACAGGTGATGACAGGCGCATAACCGTCGGGATGGCGGAACGCGCTCGGAATGTCGGCAAGGGATTTCGACTGCTCGACCGGGAACTTCTCCAGCACGCCACTCGCGATCGCCGGGATCAGCGGGCCCTCGTCGAACAGCACCACGTCGAACGGCGGGGCGTTGCGCGAGGCCTGGATCTTGCCGATCTGGTCGACACCCAAGAGCGGTGTGAAGGTGACGCTGCCGTCGCCGGTCTTCTTGAAGGCCGGCCCGACCACCGAACGGAAGGCTTCGTCGA
Organism: Bradyrhizobium sp. UNPF46; assembly: GCF_006658625.1. Lineage (NCBI taxonomy): Bacteria > Pseudomonadati > Pseudomonadota > Alphaproteobacteria > Hyphomicrobiales > Nitrobacteraceae > Bradyrhizobium > Bradyrhizobium sp. UNPF46. Next base: position 23,075 of record NZ_LFJB01000086.1, on the reverse strand, counting down.
AGCTGCCGGGATAGGTCGTCGCCACGATCGAAGTGGCGGCGCGCAACGATGTCGGCCATCCCAGGCCTGCCGCCGCAAGCGCGGCCGAACCCGAGGTGAGCAGCGATCTACGGGACAGGCTCATATCAAACACTCCTCTGCTGATGCTTGGAAACGTCGTCGACCGGCGTGCTGAAAATGCTGACGCGCGAGACATCGGAGATCGCGAGCCAGGCCGTCTCTCCGGCCCGCGCTCTTGCAGTGCCGGCTGCGCGGGCCTGACTGATCTTCACGGCCTCCCCGCTCGCGGTGACGCCTTCGGTGACGCTGATGGCGCCGAGCGGCACGGTGGCGCGGATCGTGACGGGGATGGCGCCGGTCCGTTCGGCGCCGAACGCGATGTTTTCAGGCCGGACGGAGAGCGTCACCGGCGTGCCGCGCCTGCGCTGAACCGAACGGCCGAGATCGATCTCGGGGCCGGCGTCCAGCTGCACGCGGTCGGCGTCGGTGACGGTGCCGCGAAGGAGATTGGTGTGGCCGATGAAGCTCGAGATGAACAGGCTCGCCGGGCGGTCGTAGAGCGCATCCGGGCTGTCGATCTGCTCGATGCGCCCCTTGTTGAGGACGACGATGCGGTCGGCCATCGACAGCGCTTCCTCCTGGTCGTGCGTGACGATGATGGAGGTGACGCCGAACGTCTTCAACAGGCTCTTGATCTCGATCTGCATGTCGAGGCGCAAATTCTTGTCGAGGGCCGAGAACGGCTCGTCGAGCAGGACGAGGCCCGGATCGATTGCAAGCGCACGCGCCAGTGCGACGCGTTGCTGCTGTCCGCCGGAGAGTTCCCCCGGAAGCCGTCGCGCGTAGGTCGCCATCTGGGCGAGGCCGAGCATCTGCTCGACCTTCGCCGCGATCTCGGCGTTAGGCCGTTTGCGTGCGCGCAGTCCGTAGGCGACGTTCTCGAATACGCTCAGATGCGGAAACAGCGCATAGTTCTGGAACACCATGCCGATGCGGCGGCGATTGGCGGGGATGTGCTCGACCCGCGCGCCATCGAAGCGGACTTCGCCCGTGGATGGACGCAGGAAGCCCGCGATGATCTGAAGCATCGTGGTCTTGCCGCAGCCGGAGGGCCCGAGCAGCGCGATCAGCTCGCCGGCAGCGACGGTGAGATTGATCTCGTCCAGCGCAACCGTCGCGCCAAAGGCGTGGCCGATGCCTTTCAGATCGAGCGAATGTCCGCGCACGTCACTCAACGCCAGCTCCATCCTTATCGCTGCCCTGCGCGAGGGGGTAGCAATCGCCGTGCCAGCGCGGCTCGCTTGCTAAGGCCTTGGAAATGCCGTGGTAATATATTGGCGCCAATAATTGGCGCCAATGCAATATATGTATTGTGAACAATTATGCGGCAGGTTTGGATGGAAAATGGGCTGCGGCGGCCTGCCAGAATCCTGTAAAAGCGAGACATGAAGCGAACCCGTACCCTCAAGCGCAAGCCGAAGCGCTCCGAGCCGAAGCACAGGGAGCCGGAGGCCGTCGATCCGCGCAGCATCGACGACGATCCGGTGGTTCAGGGTATTCTGACCGCGATCAGCCAGAAGCGGCTCAAGCCGGGTGCCAAGCTCGGCGAGGACAAGCTCGCGGCGGCGTTCGGCACCACGCGGATTCACATCCGCCAGGCGCTGGCCCATCTCGCCTCGCGCAAGGTCGTGATGCAGATTCCCAACCGCGGCGCCTTCGTGTATCGGCCGAGCTGGGAGGAGGCGCAGGACATCTTTGCCGCGCGCCGCATCATCGAGACCGCGGCTGTGAGCGCCGCGATCGACCGGCTGGACAAAGCCGGCAGGGCCGAGCTGAAGGCGCATATGGATCGTGAAGCGCGCCACGATCGCAACGACCGCTGGGCCTCGCTGTCGCTGACGGCGGAATTCCACGTCTTGGTCGCCAAGCTCGCGGGCAACCGTGTGCTGCTGGAGATGTCGCGCGAGCTGATGCTGCGAACATCGCTGGCGATCGCGACCTTCGAGCAGCCGGGCGAGCCGGATTGCTCGCCCGATGCGCATCCCGATATCGGCGCGTTGATCCTCGCCCGCGACAAGGCCGGTGCGATCCACGCCATGCGTCATCACATAGAGGAGATGGAGCAACGGATCCGGCCGAAGGAAGGTGAAGACGAGGTCGACGAGCTCACCGCAATCTTCCAGGAGATCGGCGCACGGGCGCGGGCGGGCGGATAGCATGACCGGCCGGCGCATCCTCCTGATCAATCCGAACAGCAATGAGGCGACCACCACGATGATGGTGGCGATTGCGAGGTCCGCTGCCGCCGATGGTTTCGACATTGTCGGCGCCACCGCGAAGCGTGCGCCCGCGATGATTCTCTCGGCGGATGCGCTGGAGGCGGCGGCGCCGGAGGTTGAGGAGATCGCGCGGGTCAACAGCTGTGAGTGCGACGGCATCATCGTATCGGCATTTGGCGATCCCGGGCTCGCTGCGATAAAGGCCGCGATGAAGCTGCCCGCCGTCGGCATCGGCGAATCCGCGATGCTGGAAGCTGCCGGGGACGGTCGCCGGTTCGGCGTGGCGACCACGACGCCGCTGCTCAATGCGAAGATCGATGCATTGCCTGATGCGCTGGGGTTGCGATCGCTCTACACCGGCACGCGCTTTGCCGACGGCGATCCGCTTGAGCTTCTGCGCAATCCGACGCAGCTGCGCACGGCTCTTGCCGGCGCAGTCGAGGCCTGCATCGCGCAGGACCGAGCGGAGGCGGTCATCATCGGCGGCGGGCCGCTGGGTGAAGCGGCACGCGAGCTTCAGCCGATGTTCGCCGTGCCGGTCGTCACGCCGATCCCGTCAGCCGTGCGGCGGATCATTCGCCTCGTTGAGGCGTAGCGTGATTTTTCCGCGCCGCGGCATCGGCCGCGACGCGGAAAACTGTTTTCCTTGACATGACCTCTGCCGTGCTCGACGTGTAACGACGTCGCGCGACGCCACATTGCGTGCCGTCGCGACGAGAAAAGCAGCACGGGAAAGACGCCATGAACGCGGGCCTCGACGAGAAGAGCTACCTCGCCACCTTGCGCGGCCTGTGGGACAAGGCCTGGCCGCAGGGCGTGCCGCGCTCGCCGAACTATCTGCACGGCGAAGTTCCCTTGACGGAATATCTGCGCGCCTGGGCGAAGCGGAGCCCCACGCGGCCCGCGGTGATCTTCTACGGTCACGTCATGACCTATGCCGAGCTCGACCAACAGAGCGACCGCTTTGCGGCGCTGCTGGCCGCCAAGGGCGTGCGCAAGGGCGATCGCGTCGCCGTGTTCCTGCCGAACTGTCCGCAATTCCACATCGTGTTCTTCGGCATTTTGAAGCTCGGCGCCGTCCATGTCCCGGTCAGCCCGCTGTCGCGCGCGTTCGAGCTCTCCTACGAGCTCAACGACACCCAGGCCGAGGTGATCGTGGCGCTCGACCAGCTCATCCCCGTCGTCGAGCAGGTCCGCGGCGAGGTGCGCCTGCGCGAGATCATCGTCACCAGCTTTGCCGACGTCGTTCCGGCGACGCCTGCCTTTCCCGCGCCGGACTCGATCCGCACGCCACGCGTTGCGGTCGCTGGCGCGACCGATCTGCTGCCGGCGCTTGCCGCGCTGCCCGCGCCAACGCCGCTGCCGCCGCCCGGCCTCGATGACGTCGCCGCGCTCAACTACACCGGCGGCACCACCGGCATGCCCAAGGGCTGCGTCCACACCCACCGCGACATGGTCTACACCGCCGCCGCCAACTACAACATCTCGGTGCTGTCGGACGAGAGCAGCGTGTTCCTGTCGTTCTTCCCGGAGTTCTGGATCGCCGGCGAGAATTTCGGCCTGATCTTCCCGCTGTTCTCGGGCGGCACGCTGGTGCTGCTGGCGCGTTGGGACGCCGTCGGCGCGATGGCGGCGATCGACAAGTACAAGGTCACGATCACCGCGATGCCGGTCGACGGCGCGGTCGAGCTGATGGATCATCCGCGCTGGAGCGAATTCGACCTGTCGTCCTTGAAGCAGGTGCGCGTCGTCTCCTTCGTCAAGAAGCTCAATGCCGATTACCGCAAGCGCTGGAAGGATCTCACCGGCACGATCCTGATGGAGGCGGCCTGGGGCATGACCGAGACCCACACCTCCAACACCTTCACGTCAGGCTTCCAGGACGACGATTTCGATCTCAACAACCAGCCGATCTTCGTCGGCCTGCCGGTGCCCGGCGCCGAGTTCAAGATCACCGATTTCGAGACCGGCGCGCTGCTGCCGCTCGGCGCCGAGGGCGAGATCCGCGTGCGCACGCCCTCGCTGCTCAAGAGCTACTGGAACAAGCCGGAAGCAACCGCGGAATCGCTGATCGACGGCTGGCTGCGCACCGGCGACATCGGCACGATCGACAAGGACGGTTTCCTGCACTTCCTCGGCCGCCGCAAGGAGATGCTGAAGGTCAAGGGCATGAGCGTGTTTCCGCCGGAGATCGAGGCGCTGCTCGGACAGCATCCGAAGGTGCTGGGCTCGGGCGTGGTCGGGCGCGACGACGCGGACAAGGGCCAGGTGCCGGTGGCCTATATCCAGCTCAAGCCGGAGGCGGTCGGCACCGTGACCGCCGCGGATATTCGCGCCTGGTGCGCCGAGCGCATGGCCGTCTACAAGGTTCCGGAAGTGCGTATTATCGAGGCCCTGCCGCTGACGGCGACGGGCAAGGTGAAGAAGCAGGATCTCGATCCCAATGCGCCTGCTGCTGTCTGAGTGAGAGAGACGATGTCGTTCAAGAAGCTTCTGATCGCCAATCGCGGCGAGATCGCCATCCGTATCGCGCGCGCCGCGGCCGACGCCGGCATCGCGACGGTGGCGATCCATCCCGCCGACGATGCGCTGTCGTTGCATGTGCGCGTGGCCGATGACGCCGTCGAAATCCCCGGCCGCGGCGCCCGGGCCTATCTCGACATCGAGGCAGTGGTGAAGGCGGCGAAGAGCGTCGGCTGCGATGCCGTGCATCCCGGCTATGGCTTCCTCAGCGAGAATGCGGCGTTTGCAAAGGCCTGCGCTGACGCAGGCCTCACTTTCGTCGGGCCGAAACCGGCGGCGCTCGAACTGTTCGGCGACAAGGTGGCGGCCCGGCAATTGGCGAAACGTTGCGGCGTGCCGATCATCGCCGGCACCAGCGGGCCTTCCTTGATGGAGGAGATCACGGCATTCTTCACCTCGCTCGGCAGCAACGCGGCGATCGTGATCAAGGCGATGGCCGGCGGCGGCGGGCGCGGCATGCGCGTGGTCGAGAACGCATCCGATCTCGCGGAAGCCTATGCGCGCTGCCAGTCGGAGGCCAAGGCCGCGTTCGGCTTCGACGGCGTCTATGCAGAGCGGCTGATCCGGCAGGCGCGCCATATCGAGGTGCAGATCATCGGCGACAAGCACGGCGCGATTTCCCATCTCTGGGAGCGCGAATGCACCATCCAGCGCCGGCACCAGAAGCTGGTCGAGGTCGCCCCGAGCCCGTCGCTGAGCGATCCCCTGCGCGGCCGCATCATCGAGGCGGCGAAGCAGCTTGCGACGGCGGCCTCTTACGACAATCTCGGCACCTTCGAGTTCCTGGTCGACGGCACCGCCGAGGACAGTTTTGCCTTCATCGAGGCCAATCCGCGGCTCCAGGTCGAGCACACCGTGACGGAAGAGGTGCTCGGCCTCGATCTCGTCCGCGCCCAGCTCGCGGTCGCTGCGGGAGCTTCGCTGGCCTCGCTCGGCCTGGCGCAGGGATCGATCCCGAAGCCGCGCGGCTATGCCATGCAGCTGCGCGTCAACATGGAGACGCTGGACGTGTCAGGCGCGACGCATCCGACCGGCGGCGTGCTCGCTGTGTTCGAGCCGCCGTCGGGTCCCGGCGTTCGCGTCGATAGTTTCGGCTACGCCGGTTACAAGACCAGCGCGGCCTTCGACTCGCTGCTCGCAAAAGTCATCGTGCACACGCCGGGCGAAGCCTGGCACGACGTCGTCGCCAAGGCCTCGCGCGCTTTGCGCGAATTCCGCATCGACGGCGTCGTCACCAACATCGCCTTCCTCCAGGCGGTGCTGGCGCATCCCGATTTCAGGATCAACCGCATCGCGACCGACTTCATCGATCGCAACATCGCAAAGCTGGTCGAAGCCGCCGATGGTGCCGCCAAGCCGCTTTACTTCGCGGCGACGGAGCACAGTGGTGCTCACGGCACCGAGGCGCACGTCGCACAGATGGTGCCCGAAGGCACGGTGATGGTCGCTGCGCCCTTGCAAGGCACCATCGTCACCATCCAGGTCAGGGAGGGCGAGATCGTGCGCCCGGGCCAGCAGCTTGCCGTGATCGAGTCCATGAAGATGGAGCATCTCGTGATGGCCGAGCAGGGCGGCCGGGTCATGAAGCTCGTGGCTGGCGATGGCGTCACGCTGCTGCATGGCGAGCCGATCATGTATCTCGAGCCGCTCGACGTCGCGGCCGACAGCGCGGCGGCGGAAGCCGATGTCGACCTCGACCATATTCGCCCCGATCTTGCCGAGCTGATCGCGCGCCAGGCCAACACGCTGGATGCGAACCGCCCAGCCTCGGTCGAGCGCCGACGCAACACCAACCAGCGCACCGCGCGCGAGAACGTCGCGCAACTCGTCGACGACGGCTCGTTCATGGAGTACGGCAGCCTTGCGATCGCGGCGCAGCGTCGCCGCCGCAAGCTCGATGACCTCATCAAGAACACGCCGGCCGACGGCCTCATCATGGGCGTCGCCACCGTGAATGGCGAGAAGTTCGGCCCCGAGGGCGCGCGCTGCATCGTCGTGGCCTACGACTACACCGTGCTCGCGGGTACGCAGGGCCACATGAACCACAAGAAGATCGACCGCATGCTGACCTTGGCGGAAGACTGGCGCGTGCCGCTGGTGTTCTACGCCGAGGGCGGCGGCGGCCGGCCCGGCGACACCGATAGGCTCGGCATGACCGGCCTCGACGGCCCGTCCTTCGTGCAGTTCGCACGGCTCTCCGGCCTCGTGCCGGTCATCGGCGTTGTCTCCGGCTATTGCTTCGCCGGCAACGCCGCGATGCTCGGCTGCTGCGACGTGATCATCGCCACCAAGAACGCCTCGATCGGCATGGGCGGTCCCGCCATGATCGAAGGCGGCGGCCTCGGCGTCTATCATCCGGCCGAGGTCGGCCCTGTCTCGTTCCAGTCGCCGAACGGCGTCATCGACATCCTTGTCGAGGACGAAGAAGAGGCGACATCCGTCGCGCAAAAATACCTGTCCTATTTCCAGGGCGCGGTGACGGAGTGGCAGGCCGCCGACCAGCGCCTGCTGCGCCGGGCCATCCCCGAGAACCGGCTGCGCGTCTACGACATCCGCAGCGTGATCGACCTCGTCGCTGACAAGGACAGCGTGCTCGAGCTGCGCCGCGACTACGGTGTCGGCATGATCACCGCGCTGATCCGCATCGAGGGCAAGCCGTTCGGCCTGATTGCCAACAACCCGCGCCATCTCGGCGGCGCCATCGACGCCGATGCCGGCGACAAGGCCGCGCGCTTCCTGCAGCTGTGCGATGCCTTCGATCTGCCCGTGGTCTCGCTCTGCGACACGCCCGGCTTCATGGTCGGCCCCGAAGCCGAAAAGACCGCGATCGTGCGCCACGTCTCGCGCATGTTCGTCACCGGCGCCAGCCTCACCGTGCCGCTGTTCGGCATCGTGCTGCGCAAGGGCTATGGCCTCGGCGCGCAGTCGATGATCGGCGGCGGCTTCCACGCCTCGTTCTTCACCGCGGCGTGGCCGACCGGCGAGTTCGGCGGCATGGGCCTGGAGGGTTACGTCCGCCTCGGCTTCCGCAAGGAGATGGAGGCGATCGCCGACCCCGAGGAGCGCGAGACCTATTACCGCAACAAGGTCGCCGAGCTCTACGCCAACGGCAAGGCCGTCTCGATCGCCTCGGTGTTCGAGATCGACAACGTCATCGACCCCGCCGAGACCCGGCGCTGGATCATGGCGGGGCTCCGTTCGGTGCCGAAGCCGCCCGCGCGGACGGAGAAAAAGAGGCCCTGCATCGACACGTGGTGAGCGCAGTGCAGCAATCTTGATTGCGTTGCGCTAGAGCTTCAGCCGTCATTCCGGGGCGATGCGAAGCATCGAACCCGGAATCTCGAGATTCCGGGTTCGGCTCGTCGAGCCGCCCCGGAATGACGAGGGGTTCCCGATTGACATCTCCATCCGCAGTGCCAGACTTTGCACAATAATACAGGGTGGAGACGTCCGCGATGGCGAGCCTTTCGGCCTCGAACCATGTCGCCCGTGTCTTGTCCGTCGCCAATCATGTGGCCGACGTCGATGCCTCTTCGCGGATCGCCAATTCCTGGCGGCGGTGCCTGGTCAATCACAAGCTCGATCCGGCCCGGCAGGGACCGCCGCAGACGTTGACCGAAGCCGAAATCCGGCACGTTGCCGGGCCGATGGAAGAGACGATCAGGCTCGCAACGCCTGAACTCGATGACCTCGCCCGCGTGCTGCGTGACGCCGGCTATTGCGTCAATCTCGCTGACGCCAACGCCACCATGCTGTTCAGCCGCCTGCCCGGCGAGGCGGATGCGCGTCTGTTCATGGACTGGAAGATCTACACCGGCTCGAATTTTGCCGAGGCCTGCGAGGGCACCAATGGTCTGGGGACCTGCCTCGCCGAGCAGAAGCCGATCCTGGTGCATCGCGACGAGCATTTTCGCGCGCAGTGGCACATGTTCTCCTGCGCGGTCGCGCCGCTGTTCGACCATGTTGGCCGCCTCGCCGGAGCCATCAACATCACCTCTTGCCGGGAGGATCTCGAGCGCGCTGCGCATCAGCTCGCGCTTGCGGTGACGATGGAGGCGACCCGGCGCATGGAAGGGGCGATCTTCCGCGATCATTTCCGCAACGCCTGGATCGCGACCGTGCCGGGCGACGGCGGCAGCGGTCTGCTTGCCTATGACGACGATCGCCGCATCGTCGGCGCCTGCCGTTCGGCGCGCGCACTGCTGGGCCTCACCGACGGCTTGATCGCATCCGGGATCGACCTGTCGCGCTACGTCAAGTTCGATCATCATGCAGGCCGCGGCGCGGACGAGCTCGTCGAGCTGCGCCGCGCCGACGGCAGCGCGCTGGGCCAGGGTCATGTCGCGCCGCCGCTGCGCGCAAGATCCTCTACGCGCCCGGTTGCACCGCGCCGCGACGCGCCTGTCGACCGTTTCGACGCGCTGTATCGGCTCGCCGGCCGCGATCCCGGGCTGATCAGAAGCGTCAAGCGGCTCCGCAGCATAGGCGATCACAATCTGCCCGTGCTGCTGTATGGCGAGACCGGCGTCGGCAAGGATTTGTTCGCCCGCGCCATCCACGCCGCGAGCGGCCGGGTGCGCGGCAATTATGTCGCGCTGAACTGCGCGGCGATGCCGGAGAGCCTGATCGACGCCGAACTGTTCGGCTACGAGGCCGGCGCTTTCACCGGCGCGCGGCGCGACGGCTCGAAGGGGCTGATCGTGCAGGCCGACGGGGGCACGCTGTTCCTCGACGAGATCGGCGACATGCCGATCGCACTGCAGACGCGGCTGTTGCGGGTGCTGGAAAACCGCGAGGTCTGGCCGCTCGGCGCGCTCAAGCCTGTCGCCGTCGATATCCGCCTGATCAGCGCCACCCACCGCGACCTCGGCCGCATGGCCGAAGAAGGCGCATTCCGCGCCGATCTCTATTTCCGCCTGCGCGGCCTGGAGGTGCGGCTGCCGGCCCTGCGCGAACGCGCCGACCGGGACGACGTCATCCGCCAGATCGCGCGCGAGGAGGCGCCGAATTGCCGCGTCTCGGACGAAGCGTGGTCGCGGCTCTCCGCTTATTCCTATCCCGGCAACATTCGCCAGCTCCGCCACGTGCTGCGGCTCGCCGGCTGCACGGCGGAGGATGCGGTGATCACCGATGCCGATCTCGATCTGCCGCCGTTCGGCGGGCGAGCAGAACCCGATCTCGCCGCGGCCGAGCGTGCCACGATCGTCGAGGCGCTGCGCAAGCATGGCGGCCGCGTCACTGAAGCTGCCCGCGCGCTGAAGCTTGGCCGCGCGACGCTCTATCGGAAAATCAAGCAGCTGAAGATCGAGGCCGCGCAGTAGACGTTTCCTTCTTCCCCTCTCCCCCTTGTGGGAGAGGGTGGATCGCCGCGTAGCGGCGAGACGGGTGAGGGGTTTCTCTCCACGAGTCCAACTCTCAGCTGAGCGCGCGGAGATATACCCCTCATCCGGCGCTTCGCGCCACCTTCTCCCACAAGGGGAGAAGGAAACAGCGCAGCGTTCCTTACGAAAAATCGCTCCAGCTCAGATGCCGCGAATCGCGGTCGCCGACCGTCACGGTGCCGCGGATTTCGTGGGGGACGTGGAAACTGCTGCGCAGATAGACGAGTGGCGAAGCCCCGTCGGAATGCGACACGCTGCGCACCTCGCCGACGAAGATCGAATGCGTCGTCGTCTCGAACTCCTGCGCCAGCATGCAGTCGAATGCCGCGACCGCATCCGTCAGCACCGGCGCCCCCGTGGCCCCGCGCGTCCACTGGCCGAAGGCGAAGCGGTCGTCACCGTTGACGCCCTTCTGGCCGCTGAAGGTGAGCGCCAGCATTGCGTGATCCTCGTGCAGGAAGTTGATCGCGAACGCGCCTTCCTCGCGGATGCGCGCATGTGCGCTGGCATTGCGGTTGACACAGACGATCAGCGAGGGCGGCTTGTCCGACAGCGAGCAGGCCGAAGTCACCGTCAATCCCGTGCGCTTGCCGTGCTCGGCGCCCACCGTCACCAGCGCCACGGCGCCGGCGCATTGGCGCATCGCCTGCTTGAAATCCTTGGCGTCAACAGGATTGGCGTCCACCGTCACGCGGAAACCTCCGAAATGAATGCGGGTGCGGCACGATCGCGCCGCACCCGGCGCTAAGAGTCTAGCGTGATCTCTTCGGAAAACCGCTACGCACTTTTCCGGATCATGCTTGCGTCAAGCCGCCTTCTTCGCGGAGCCGAGATGCGCAACGCGCGGCATCACCTCGTTCTTGAGCAGCGAGAGCGAGTGGTGCCAGGCTTCCGGCTTGTGCTTGTAGTCGAAGCCGAACACGCAGAGCACGCCGAAGCCGCCGACCTCGTCGTAGATCTTCTCGATCTTCTCGGCGACCGTCGCCGGCGAGCCGACGATCCAGTTCCGCTTGGCGCAATATTCGACGGTGACATCGCTGTCAGGCACATCGGGCGCGTGCTTCAGATAGTCCTTGAAGCCGAAATGGCCGAGCAGCGGCAGGAAGTACTCGCTCATCATCCGGCCCATCATGTCGCCGGTCGAGAGCCTCCAGGCCTCCTCGTCGGTGTCGGCGACGAACACCTCGCGCACGAGGCGCCAGTCGGCACGGTTCGGCTTGCGCCCGGTTTTGGCGGCGCCGATCTCGACCGAGTCCCAGTGGCTGCCGACATAGGCCGGGTTGAGGTTGAGGCTCATCGGAATGAAGCCGCGCTCGCCGGCAAGCTTCAGCGTGTCCGAGTTCTTCGAGAGGCCCGCAACGCCGATCGGCGGATGCGGCGCCTGCAGCGGCTTGATGTGGGGCTTGAGGAAGTCGAACATCGTGTCCGGCTTGGTCACCGTCCAGAACTTGCCCTTGTAGGTCCAGGGCGCGGGATCGCTCCACATCTTCAGGATGATCTCGAGCGCCTCACGGGTCATGTCGCGGTTCTGCCCGCTCATGCCGTCGACGTTGAACATTGCCCAGTCGCTTGGCAGGCCGCTCGCGGCGACGCCGAAATTGAGCCTTCCCTCGGAGAGATGGTCGAGCATCGCGACGCGGTTGGCGAGCTCGGCAGGGTGGTGATAGGGCAAAAGGAAGCCGCCCGGTCCGATGCGCAGCTTCTTGGTCTGCATCAAGGCCTGCGCGATCAAGAGGTCCGGCGTGGGATTGGGTTCCCAGGGCGCGGTGTGGTGCTCGCCGATCCAGGCCTCCTGGTAGCCGAGCTCGTCGAGCCAGCGCAGGACCTGCAGGTCCCAATCATGTCCTTCCTTCAGGCCGCACTCCGGCGGATGCGAAGGCATCGTGAAATAGCCGATCTCCATGGGTTTCCTCTCCATAATTGACGCGTCTTGTCGCGCGGTTCACGGATGTGAGTGGGAGAGCTTCAGCAAGCGGTGTGCCAGCGCGAGACGTGTCCGAACTTGCGAGAAAGGGCTGGTTTGGAGCGGCAAGAGCCGATATCCCGGGGCAGATGTCCGCGTCGTCGTCTCATTGTCGCGAGACGGCGTCTCGGCCGTGAGACGAGGACAGTTTCGCATGACCGAACCCGCTTATGCCGCGGTGGACTGGGGCACCAGCAGCTTTCGCCTGTGGCTGGTCGATCGCGCCGGGGAAGTGCTGGCCCAGCGCCGCAGCGATGAGGGCATGCTGGCGGCGGCGAAGACCGGCTTTCCCGCCGTGCTGCGATCGCATCTTGCGGCAGTCGAAGCGCCGGATCATCTGCCGGTTCTCGTCTGCGGCATGGCTGGCGCCAGGACCGGCTGGGTCGAGGCCGGCTATGTCGACACGCCGGCGCCGCTCGCGGCCGTCCTGAAGCAGGCCGTGCGCGTGCCCGGCGAGGCGCGCGACATCCGCATCCTGCCCGGCATCGCGCAGCGCGATGCAGCCGCGCCGGATGTCATGCGCGGCGAGGAAACGCAGCTGCTCGGCGCGCTCGGCTTTGAAGCCGCGGGCGAGGCGCTGGTCTGCATGCCCGGCACGCATTCGAAATGGGTGCGCGCCAGGGGCGGCATCGTCGAGGGTTTCTCCACCTTCATGTCCGGCGAGCTGTTCAGCGTGGTCTCGCGCGAGACCATTTTGTCGTTCGCGGTCGCCGGCGCCGACGAGGCCGAGGACGTCGCGAGCTTCAAGGCCGCCGTGAAAGCCGCCTATGCGGCGCCGGCCTTCGCCGCCAATCTCCTGTTCACGGCACGCTCGCGCCAGCTGCTGTTCGGTGGCACGCCGGCGGCAGCGCGCGAGACGCTGTCGGGCACGTTGATCGGCGTGGAGCTCGCGGCAGGGCTCTCCGGCGTTGTGCCGAAAGCGGGCATCACCCTGATCGCATCGGGCCGGCTGGCCGCGCTGTACCGCCACGCTTTCGACGCCTTGTCGGTCACCGTGCAGCCGGTCGATGCGGATGAAGCCGTCCGCCGCGGCCTGTCGATGGCGGCTGCCGCGATCTGGGCGAAGTCAAGGGATCTTTGAGATGAGCGTTGCCTTTCCGCCGATGAAGCGTCCGCTGGTCGCGATCCTGCGCGGCGTCAAGCCCGAGGAGACCGAAGCCATCGTCGGCGTCCTGATCGAGGCCGGCTTGACCGCGATCGAGATTCCCCTGAACTCGCCCGATCCGTTTCGCTCCATCGCAATGGCCGTGAAGCAGGCAGCTCCAGGCGTGCTGATCGGCGCCGGCACGGTGCTGACCACCGCGGATGTCGATCGTCTCAATGACGTCGGCGGCAGACTGATGGTCTCGCCGAACGTGGATACGCAGGTGCTCGCGCGTGCGCATCAATACGCCATGATCACGTTGCCCGGCGTGTTCTCGCCGACCGAGGCGCTGCTCGCCGCGCACTCGGGCGCATCGGGCCTGAAATTCTTTCCGGCCAGCGTGCTCGGCGCCTCCGGCATCGCCGCGATCCGCGCCGTGCTGCCGGCTGGCGTGATGATCGCCGCGGTCGGCGGCGTCTCCGACCAGAACTTTGCCGAATACATCAAGGGCGGCGTCACCGCCTTCGGGCTTGGCTCCAGCCTCTACAAGCCCGGCATGAGCGCCGCCGACGTCGCATCGCGCGCGAAGGCGACGATCACCGCCTATGATCGGGCAATTGCGAAAGACTGATCCGTCAATAAACTAGCCGTGAACCTGTCATAGCCTATTGTGCCTCATATTGCCGCGATGCTGATGTTGATACATCGCGCAGTGTGACCGGCGCATCAGGAGACCGACATGGCGATCAACAACGTGGCCGATCTGTTCGTGGAAACGCTCGAGCAGGCCGGCGTCAAGCGCATCTACGGCATCGTCGGCGACAGCCTGAACGCCCTGACCGAGGCGCTGCGCCGCCGCGGCACGATCGAATGGGTCCATGTCCGCCACGAGGAGGTCGCCGCCTTCGCGGCCGCCGGCGAAGCCGAGATGACCGGGAGCCTCGCGGTGTGCGCGGGCTCCTGCGGCCCCGGCAATCTGCATCTGATCAACGGCCTGTTCGACGCCCATCGCAGCCGCGTTCCCGTGCTGGCGATCGCCGCGCAGATCCCGACCGCGGAGATCGGCGGCGGTTACTTCCAGGAGACCCATCCGCAGAACCTGTTCCGCGAATGCAGCCATTATTGCGAGCTGGTCTCCGATCCGAGCCAGCTTCCTTTCGTGCTGGAGAACGCGATCCGCGCGGCGGTGGGCCTGCGCGGCGTCGCGGTCGTCGCCATGCCTGGTGACGTCGCCTTCCGCAGCCCGCCGAAGCGCGCGCTGTCGACGACGCGCGGCCTCAGCGTGGCCGCGCCGAAGGTGGTGCCGCATGCCGATGAGCTGCAGGCGCTGGCCGATCTCCTCAACAGCGCCGACCGCGTCACCCTGTTCTGCGGCCGCGGCTGCGCCGGCGCGCACGCGCCGCTGATGCAGCTCGCCGAGACGCTGAAGAGCCCGATCGTGCATGCGCTCGGCGGCAAGGAGCATGTCGAGTACGACAACCCTTACGACGTCGGCATGACCGGCTTCATCGGCTTCTCCTCCGGCTACGCCGCCATGCATGCCTGCGACACGCTGGTGATGCTCGGCACCGACTTTCCCTACAAGCAGTTCTTCCCCGTTGACGCGAAGGTCGCACAGGTCGACATCCGCCCCGAAAATCTCGGACGGCGCTGCAAGATCGATCTCGGCCTCGTCGGCGACGTCAAGCTGACCATCGAGGCCCTGCTGCCGCTGCTGAAGGCGAAGGCGCAGCGCAAGCATCTCGACGATGCCGTTGCGCATTACAAGAAGGCGCGCGAGGGACTGGACTCACTGGCCAAGGGCACGCCTGGCAGCAAACCGATCCATCCGCAATATCTCGCCAAGGTGATCAGCGACCATGCCTCCGACGATGCGGTCTTCACCGCCGATGTCGGCACGCCGACGGTGTGGGCGGCACGCTATCTCGGCATGAACGGCCGTCGCCGGCTGATCGGCTCCTTCGTGCACGGCTCGATGGCCAATGCGATGCCGCAGGCGATCGGCGCGCAGGCCGCGCAGCCCGGCCGCCAGGTGATCTCGCTGTCGGGCGACGGCGGCTTCACCATGCTGATGGGCGATCTCATCACGCTGACGCAGGAGAAGCTGCCGGTGAAGGTGGTCGTCTTCAACAACGGCGTGCTCGGTTTCGTCGCGCTGGAGATGAAGGCCGCGGGCTTCGTCGACACCAATGTCGACCTGCAGAACCCTGATTTCGCGGCGATGGCGCGCGCGATGGGCATCTTTGCAAGGCGTGTCGAGGATCCCGGCGAGCTCCCCGGTGCCGTGAAGGAGATGCTGGCGCACGACGGGCCGGCGCTGCTCGACGTCGTCACCGCCAAGCAGGAGCTGTCGATGCCGCCGACCATCACGGCCGAGCAGGTCAAGGGCTTCAGCCTCTGGGTGCTGCGCGCGGTGATGAACGGCCGCGGCGACGAGGTGCTGGATCTTGCGAAGACGAACCTCTTGCCGCGTTAGCCCCGCTTCACCGAAGGCGCGGGCAGCTGCTCGTGGCGGCGCTGGAAGCGCTGCCAGTGCAGCACGGCGCCGATCACCAGGGCCGGCAGGAAGCCGAGCACGATCAGGAAATGCGGCAGCTGCGTCGGTGAGACGAAGGCGATGGCGATGTCCGAGATCAGCCACAGCGCCGCGAAGATCACCGCGAAGTCGGTGCGCGGGCAGCGCAGGTAATAGAACACGGCAGTGATGACGATCGCGGGGCCGATTGCCACCGCGATCATGATCGCGGTCAGCTCCTTCGGCGTCAACGCGTCGAGCATCATCGAGGCCAGCAGCCACAGCGCGGCGAACATGGCAACGATGTCGAGCGGATGCCGCAATCCAATACCTCTCGCGGAGACGTACTATCGTTGTGGCCGGAGCCGCGGCCGTCAAGTCAAAATGCGCTCATTCCTCGTCATGTCCCGGCGTCGGGCGCAGCATGAAATGACCGAAAGCGGTGGCGATCGGCTTGTCCGCATCGTCCTGCCAGGCGCGCGCCTCGAAGGCGACGATGCGGCGGCCCTGCTTCACGATCGAGACGTTGGCGAACGTGTCGAGCGCGCGGCCGGAGCGCAAATAGTTGACGGTGAGCCCAATCGGCTTGGGCGGCGCGGCCGTGGCGAGCTCGCGCCCGACGCCGATGACGGCGGTGGTTTCGAGGAAGGCCCCGGTCATGCCGCCATGGATCGCGGGCAGGATCGGATTGCCGATGATCTTTGGTGAGAACGGCATCGTCAGCGTGCCATCGTCGTTGACGCGGATGCCGAGCCAGCGCGCAAAGGGGCTGCGTGCGAACGGCCCAGCCGGATCCTCCGGCGCCTCCAGCGCCGGTATGTCCAGCGCACTCATCCGGCGATCGGCGAGCATGTTGGTGCGGTTGGCGCCGACCATGAAGCAGGCGGTCGCGGTCGCCACCGGATCGTCCTCGGATTCCTGATAGGCGGTGGAGCGCACGAAAGCGATCGAGCGCGTGGTGCGGTAGCAGACCGAATGCGCCTTGATGTCGAGGCCGGGCGTCGCCGGCTTCTGGTAGTCGATGCGCAGGTCGAGCGTCGCGATCGCGCGCGTGCCGTCGAGCGCAAGCTGCACGGCCATGCCGCAGCTCTCGTCCAGCATCGCGGTGACGACGCCGCCATGCAGCACGCCGGTCTCGGTGTCGCCGACGAAGACGGGACGATAGGGCAGGCTGGACCAGGCTTCGCTGGGCGCGAAGCGGTCGAGCTGGAGCCCGCTGATGTGGCCGTAGTCGGAGCGGCGGCCCTTGATCGCCTCCGCGAGTTCCTCGAAGGCAAGCGTGGTTGGTGTGGTGCTCATGGGGAGGTTCTAGACCAGTCGGGCGCCGCGCAAAACCCCGGATAGGTCCCGCGCGGGCCGGTTTGGCCTCGACAGGGCGGACCGAAGCGCCGATGGTGGGCGCTTCGTTCGTCGACGAACTGCAAGGAGCGCCCATGGCCGACCCCGAAACGCCCGCCGCCAATCAGGGGCCCGTCATCATTTCGAGCTCCAGCTCGGAGCGGGCGCCGATCATCTATTTCGACGGCGCGTCGTGCTTCGGCCATCACAACGGCGCGATCCAGATCGAGCTCGCCGCGAACCTGTTGATGCCGGTCGGTGCCGCCGTCAGGGTCGACGTGGTCCAGACCGCGCATCTGCGCTGCAGCGTCGCCGCCGCGCTGGCATTGCGCGAAGCCCTCGACAAGGCGCTGGCGATGTACCAGCAGGGCCAGCAGCAACCGCCGGCGGAGGACATCCCGGCAGTGAAGAACTGAGATCTCGCTTTTGGGAGATCGTGTTCGGCCTTCGTGGTTCGAGACTTCCGCGAACCCGTCATCGGGCCACGGCACGCGACGGGACATCGAGAGCGTGCAGCATGGCAAGGCCACTACCGTTGCCTCCCGGCCTGCGCTAGTCTCGCGGCAAGACACGCGGACTGGAGAATTCTCATGGCGGATGCGGAAGGCAGATCTGTCGCGCCAGCCTGGCTCACGTCTCCCTTGGTGCTCGCCGTGGTCGGTCTGATCGGAACGGGTACCGGCGCCGTCCTGCAAGGTTTCTGGAATACCAGGCTCGAGCGCGAGAAGTTCGAGTTTTCCCTGATCGCGAAGGCGTTGACAGCCCCCACCAAGGACGAGGCCGCACAAAATCTCAAATTCCTGGTCGAGGCAGGGCTGATCAACCAGTTCAACTCGGAGAAGATCGCCAAGCTGGCGGCCAATCCGAAAACGCTCCCCAGCTTCCTCGGCGTGCCCGGGTTTGTACCGGTGCGGCAGGGCAAGACGATCTTGTCACGTATCGGCACCTATCAAGGTGCGATCGACGACGAGGCGAACGAAGCCTATTTCAAAGCGATCGTCGACTTTCAAACCGCGCAGAACCTGACGCCCGACGGAATGATCGGGGCCCAGACATACGACCGGATGAAGAGCGAATACACGAAGGCGACCGGCACCTGGCCGCCGACCGAGAGTCCCAAGCCGAAGCCCTGATCGGGCCTCCGCTCACCCGTTCATCACATGCACCTTCGGCTTCTTGCCGCCGTTCCACTTGCCGTCGAGCGCGCGCTCGATCTGGGCGGCGAGTTGCAGCAAGAGGCCGTCATTGGCCTGCGCAACCCTGCTTCGGCCATCACGACGATGCGATCCAGATCGAGCTCGCCGCGAACCTCCTGCTGCCGGTCGGTGCCGCCGTCAGGGTCGATGTTGTCCAGACCGCGCATCTGCGCTGCAGCGTCGCCGCCGCGCTGGCGCTGCGCGAAGCCCTCGACAAGGCGCTGGCGATGTACCAGCAGGGCCAGCAGCAGCCGCCGGCGGAGGACATCCCGGCGGTGAAGAATTGAGATCGCAATTGACAGCGATTTATCTTTGCGCCACCTTCCGTGCAGGTTGATACGACCTGCCGGTTGCACCCTCCGTGGAATGGTGAACGTATCGAGCCGTCATCGGCCTCCCCTTTGCCCGAGCGTCCGGGTCAGCAACGCAACCGCCTGATACATCTGGATCGCTCATGCAGAGGACGAACCGATGCGCGATTTTCGCGATGCCAAGGCTATGGCGCAGACCCTGCGCGAATCCCTGACCACCAAGGCCGTCACCATCAGTTACAGCGAAAGCCTCGAACTGGTGTCGAGAATGCTGGGCGTTGCCGATTGGAATACACTGTCGGCAATGCTTCAGACCAGACGCCGCGACACGCCGGCGCCGATCGTAAGGCTCAAAGGCTCGACGGCGGTCTATCCGGCCGTCCCCTTGCGCGACTTCGTGCCGTTTCCAAACGCAAGCTTTCCGCTGTTCGTCGCGCGCGAGAACACCGTGCTGGCGCTCAACCATGCGTTCGAGGGCGCACGTGAGATGGTCTGTGCAATTCAGCGCGACGCGACCGTCGATGAGCCGCAATTTGCCGACGTCTACGAGGTCGGTCTGCTCGCTCAATTGGTCGAGCTCGAACGGCTCTCCGACGGCTCGATCAGGGTCCTGACGCGCGGAATCCGCCGCGTCGGGCTTCGCAGCTTCGCGGCGACGAACAACGGTTACCGGTCCGAGGCCTTCGAATTGCCCGTCAGTCCACCTGCTGACGCTCCTGACCTGGTCCGCCGGACCATCCAGCGCTTCGAGGATTATGCGGCGGCCCACGGTCTGCTGATGCCTGATGTCTGGCTGTTCCTCGACCAGACGCGCGACGTCGGGCATATCGCCGATACAATGGCGACGCGGATGAAGCTGTCGGTCAAGGACAAGTATGAGCTGCTGGCAATCCTCGATCCCGTGAAGCGGCTGGAGAAGATCGATGCGTTGCTCGACGTGTCGTCTCTCCCGTTCACGCCGGCCTATGGCGCCACACGCCGCCGGGCGCTCGATCTTGCCGACCGGCGCCGGCATCAGTTTGCAACGCTGGAACACCTTCTGCTGGCGTTGACCGAAGACGGCGATGCCGCGCCTGTGCTGCAGGCCTGCAACGCCGATCTCGGCACGCTCAGGCAGAGCCTGACCGACTATCTAGACAAGGAGCTCGCTCGCATGGTGGTCGAGACCGGTGCTGCAGCGCCGACCGCTGCATTCCAGCGCGTCGACCGCCGGGCCGCGCTGCACGCCCAGGAGGTCGGTAATTCTGCCGTGACCGGCGCCAACGCACTCGTCGCCTTGTTTCCGGAGACACGAAGTCCCGCGGTGCGCTTCCTCGCCGAGCAAGACGTATCGCGCTGGCGCGTGGACAAGGCCATCGCGAAAGCGAGTGCCGAGGACAAGGGCTAGAGGAGAAAGCGGCGGCAGCTCACGCCTTGGTCACATGCACCTTCGCGGTCGCGCCGCCGTTCCACTTGCCGTCGAGCGCGCGCTCGATCTGGGCGGCGAGTTGCAGCAAGAGGCCGTCATTGGCCTGCTTGGCGATCGCCTGGATGCCGAGCGGCAGGCCGTGGTCCTGGCTCGCCATCGGCATCGAGATTGCGGGCATGCCGCAGAGATTGGCGAGCGGGGTGAAGGCGAAGAAGCGCCAGAGATTGCCGAACCAGTCGAGCACATCGGGATTGTCGGAGATGGTGAGATATTCCCTGGTGCCGACTTTCGGCGTCGGCAGCGCGGTGATCGGCGTCAGGATCACGTCCCACTGCTCGAAGAAGGCGCCGAAGCCACGCGAGGTGGTGTTGAACACGCCCTGCATCTTCGCGCGCTCGGCGAATGTCGTGTGCCGGCCGGCTTCCCAGATCCGGATGTTCATCGGCTCGATCAGGTCTTCGGGCGGCTTTTCCAGCCCGCGCGCGGCGAGCATGTTGGAGATGACCACTGCGAAGTTCGAGATGTAGCACATCGTCTGTGCCTCGAACGCGGCGCGGAAATCCAGCTCCGGCAGCGCGTAGTCGACATGATGGCCGAGGCCTTCGAGGAAGCGGCCGGTCTTCTCCAGCTCGGCTGCGAGTTCAGGCGTCGCGGTGTAGTCGCCCCAGGTGTGAGACAACGCGATGCGCAGCTTGCCCGGATCGCGCTTGATCATCTCCGAATAAGGCTGCGCCGTGGTCCAGAACGGCATGAACTCGCCGGGCGCAGGGCCGCGGGCGTGATCGACGAAGGCGGCGGTGTCGCGCACGCTGCGAGACTGGCAGCCCTGGATCGAGACGAGGCCGGTAAGGTCGGACATGTGGGGCGCGAGCGAGAACACGCCGCGCGAGACCTTCAATCCGATATTGCCGTTGACGCCGGCGGGAATGCGGATCGAGCCGCCGCCATCGGTGGCATGCGCGATCGGCACCACGCCGGCGGCGACCATCGCCGCGCTGCCCGCCGACGAGCCGCAGGTGGTGTAGTCGGTATTCCAGGGATTGCGGGTGACGTAGACGGCGGGATTGTCGGCCGAAGAGCACACGCCGAATTCCGGCGTCGTGGTGCGTCCGATCAGGTTGAGCCCCGCCTGGCGGAATTTACCGGTGAGGAAGGTATCGGCCGCGGCGCGGTTGCCGCGCATCAAGAGCGAGCCCATCTCCTGGAGCCGGCCCTTCATGGTCGGCCCGAGATCCTTCATCAGGAACGGCAGGCCGGCGAAGGGACCTGCGAGATTGGCGCCGTCCTTGGCGGGATCGGCGATCACGTCCTCGAACAGCTCGACCACGCCCGACAGCGCCGGATTGACCTTGGCGACGCCGGCGGCGGCCTGCCGCGCCAGCTCCTTCGCGGTCAGTTCGCCCTTGCGGACCCGCCCCGCCAGCGCGACGCCATCGTGCTGCGCCCATTCCGTCCAGCTCATCGGCAAAGTCATGAAGTCAAATCCCTTGAGGTGCGGCGTCAGCTTTTGAGCAAGGTCCCGCGTGAATCAACTGAGCCGGCACGAGGGGCAGGGTTGCGCCGGGCGGAGAGGTCGGCGTCATTAGAACAGTCGCGCGATCGCCGCAACCGGGCCGCCGCCGGCCGGCCCCTGATGCTCGGCGCCGCCGGAGACATAGACCATTCCGGTGCCGGCAAGGCCCGCGATCAGGCCGCCGACCGCAGCGCGGGCATGACGTGTCGAGCTGATGTCGGTATCTTCCAGCATGGTGTGACGGAAGCCGCGCACGCTGCCATCGGGCGAAGCCTCGGCCTTGGCGAAGATGTTGACGAGCTCGCGGCCCGCTTTTGCCTGCGGCGCGACCTCGAGCCCGACGCTCTGCAACGCAGACACCACCGCGGGCGCGTCGATCGCGTCGTTCATCACGGCATGCCCGATCTCGAAAGCGCTGGCTGAAGTGTCCGAATTGCCGAGCACGATGACGACGTTATGCATCAGCTCGATTCCGGACGAGGTCGAGGCGACCTTCGAGAACAGATCATGGCGCCGCAGCACGTCCTCGTCGCGGATGTCGGATGTGACCTCGCCGAGCGCGACCGCAACCCCGAGCGCGGAGGCGCCGCGCGAATAGGCCATCGAGCTGTAAGAGCTGGTCGTCGCGGTCTTGTTGCCGCGCGCGGCCGCCGCCTCGACGCGCTCGCTGGTGAGCAGCGGGCACTTGATCTGCACGAAATGGACGTCGGCGGGATCGCTGATGCCGGCATCCGCCATCGCGGCCTTCACGGCCTTGGCGGTCTCGGCGATCTGCGCCGAGCGGCCAAGCTCTTCAGGCAGGAAATCCCGGGTCTGCGCCATGCCGATGCTCAGGCGCTTGCCTGAGATGCCGGGCGGACCACGGATCTCCGCGCGGGTAAACACCGTGATGTGCGGGCTGAGCACGCCCTCGGTGCCGCCCGACATCACGAACGCAATGCGCTGCTCGACCTCATGTGGCGTCAGGCCGAGCTTCGGCGCGAGGGCAGTGCACAGCGCCGCAACGGCATATTCCCGCGTGAAGTCGTTGACGCCGCCATTGCCCTCGGTCTTGCCGAGGATCGCCAGGATTGCGGCTGGATCGATCGCGCCTGAAACGATCAGGCTGATGAGGCCGGAGACGTCGCCAGGGCCCTTGGTGGCGACCTTGAAGACGCCGACCGATGTTGATCGCATAAGAGAGTCCCCGTGGAAGGTTCGGTGGTCCGGCAGGGCTACCAGCCGTGGAAGCGGAGTGGATGTCAAGACGCAACAGTCTAGGTCATTCCGGGGCGCGCGAAGCGCGAGCCCGAAATCCATCGAGCAGCGCGCTATGCGGTCAAATGGATTCCGGGCTCGCGCCGAGTGGCGCGCCCCGGAATGACAGCGGAATGACAGCAAAGACGATGGTCGCCGACGTCGCTGTTTCGCGGGCCTGTCAATCGCGCCCACCAAAAATATTCCACTTTACCGAAATTCGGTTTCGGCGTATGTGTTGCCCATCCTGATCCGGCGAAAGGGGCGGTCGTACGTCGCAACGAGCCGCGGATCGGGGAGCGGTGGACGCTATCAGCGTCGTGCACGG